>JAFYIW010000034.1 GCA_017538465.1 Victivallales bacterium | reverse complement strand
GTCGAACCGATGACCTCCTGCATGCCATGCAGGCGCTCTAGCCAACTGAGCTAATGCCCCTTTGTTTTTGTGCTGGCGCTTACTGTAATCGGATTTAATGAGTTTGCAAGTCATCACGGAGAAAATTTAGAGATTTTCCGTCAAATGGAGGGCGGGGGCCGGATGCCCGAAAGTGTATTAAAGTATGAAGTCCTACCGACAGAGCTGTCTGTCGCGAGGAGTGCCCAGAACATTTTTCTCAGAGGTTCTCATGAAATGGTTTGAAAAATGCTATTCCCGGTTGCTGATTGACAACCATATCACCGACCAGCGTCCCGAGTATATGAGCCGGTTTTCGCCGGAGGAGTATGTACGGATGGTGAAGCTGTCGGGCGTGGAGTCCTCGATGGTGTATGCCTGCGACCACAATGGCAACTGCTATTATCCCACGCAGTGCGGACATCAGCATGCCAATCTGCATGGACGGGACATCTTCGGCGAGACGACGCGATTGCTGCGTCAGGCTGGCGTCGCCCCCATCGCCTACTACACGGTGACTTTCAACAACGACTGCGCCCGACGTTTTCCCCAGGCCGCCGCCCGCAGCTGTTCCGGCAAGACCCACGAGGGACGCTACCACTTCACCTGTCCCAATCAGCCAGAAGCGGTGGCGTTCTATGAGCGACAGATTGCCGAGGTTCTTAAATATGACGTGGATGGCATTTTCATCGACATGACCTTCTGGCCGCTGGTCTGCTGCTGTGATGCGTGCCGACGGAAATTTGGCCGAGCGATTCCAACGACCATCGACTGGCGAAATCCCAAATGGGTGGCCTTCCAACGCTTCCGCGAGGAGTCCATGGCGGAGTTCGCCGAGAAGCTGACGGCATTTGCACGCGCCACGAAGTCAGGCGTGACGGTCACGCATCAATTCTCCCCGGTCCTGCATGGATGGTATCTGGGACAGTCCACGGGCATTGCCGAGGCATCGGATTATGCATCCGGCGACTTCTACGGCGAGAAGCTCCAGCAGCGCTTTGGCGCGAAGGTCTTCGAGGCCTTCTCCAGCCGGCAGCCCTTTGAGTTCATGACCTCGCGGTGCGTGAATCTGCGGGACCACACCTCCTCAAAATCTGACGAGGAGCTCCTCCTCTCCGCTTTGACCACGCTGGCCAATGGCGGCGCGTATTTCTTCATCGACGCCATCAATCCCGATGGCACGCTCCTGGAGTCATTCTACCAACGTCTGGGAAAGCTCAACCAACGCCTGGAACCCTTTCGAAAAATCGTCGCTTCCTTGCAGGCGCGCCTTCAGGCCGAGGTGGGGCTTTACTTCTCGTTGAATTGCTGTGTGAACCAAGACCTCGACGGCATGCCGCTGGCGGAACTGGATGCCGAGAGCTCCAGCAACATGTCGGTGCGGCGAAACGCCGTCTGCGAGGAGCTTATGGGCACGGCCGAACTGCTCACCCAGTTGCACATTCCTTACCGCGTCATCACCGAACGGCAGGAAGAGTATTCAGGACTGAAGGTGCTCTTTCTGAATCAGGCGCTCTATCTGAATGAGAACGAGTGTGCGCGCATCCGTCAGTTTGTTCAGGAAGGCGGGACGCTGATTGCGACGGGTGCGTCTTCGTTCTATGACGTGCAGGGAATCACCACGGGAGATTTTGCCTTGGCAGAGGTCCTGGGCGTGCATTATTCTGGGGAAGATTCCCCTGGCATCACCTACACTGGCGACGAGCTGGTCTCGGCCGATGGCATGGTGCCGCTGGTGACGGCTGACGCAGACACGCAGGTTAAGGCGATTCTGACCTTTCCGGATTTCCCCGTGAATGATTCAGAGCACTATGCCTCCATCCACTCCAATCCTCCTGGATTGAAGCACTCAAGTTCGCCTGCATTCACAGTGCATCCGTATGGGCGCGGAAAATGCGTCTGGCTGGCGGCGCCGTTGCTGCGGATTCGCCAATATTCTCAACAAGCGTATCTGCGACGCATCCTGGGGGAATTCCTGCCTGCTTTTGTGGAGACGGAGAATCTCCCTGGTTCGGCGGAACTCACGTTGCTCAAGGCCAAAGGCGAAGCGAAATATCTGCTCTGCCTGGTCAATGCCCAGAATGAACTTCCTGTGATTCCTTTGCATCAAGTCAAGCTGAAATTGCATTGGGATGTCATGCCTCGTGCCATTCACTGCGTTTCTTCTGGGAAGGCCGTGCCGTTTACGCAACAGGATGGCATGACTGAAATCACCCTGGAGCAAATCGACGAGACGGAGTTCCTCTGCATTGAAGAAGCTGCCAATTGACACATAATTACGGCGGGCATGTCCACTAAGGAAAATCGATGCCGCATTGCCTGCATCCATTGATTGAAGAAACCTACTGCGTGCTGGAGGGGAAGCCGTTCCCGTAGGAGTTGGCATAACGTCTGGCTGGCATCAATAGGCAATAAAAAAGCCTCCGAACTACCGAAGTAGTCAGAGGCTTTTTGGTTTTAGGTCTAGCCGAGATTATTTCTTGGCGGCGGCCTTCTTGGCAGGAGCCTTCTTCGCGGGAGCGGCCTTCTTGGCGGCGGCCTTCGGGGCAGCGGCTTTCTTGGCAGGAGCGGCCTTCTTGGCGGGAGCGGCCTTCTTGGCGGGAGCGGCCTTCTTCGCGGGAGCGGCCTTCTTCGCGGGAGCAGCGGCCTTCTTCGCGGGAGCCTTCGGAGCAGCGGCCTTCTTGGCAGGAGCGGCTTTCTTGGCAGGAGCGGCTTTCGGAGCAGCGGCCTTCTTGGCAGGAGCGGCCTTCTTGGCAGGAGCGGCCTTCTTGGCAGGAGCGGCCTTCTTGGCAGGAGCGGCAGCCTTCGGGGCGGCCTTCTTAGCGGGGGCTTTCTTCGCGGGAGCAGCTTTCTTTGCAGTTGCCATTGTGTTGTTTTCCTTTGGGTTGTTTCCCGATTGCTCGGGGGTTACTTGACGACGGAGAAAAACGTCGAAAAGCAGTTCTGAACTAAAAACAATGAGTCTGAAAAAACGCTAATTGAGAACGAATCCAAGCCTTTCGCGGACGAAGCCCGCGCGACCTGCTGCCTATGGCGTTG
>JAFYIW010000255.1 GCA_017538465.1 Victivallales bacterium | reverse complement strand
GGGCGTTGGTCTCTGACTATAATTACGCCTGGAACTTCGTGCCGGCCGTCGATTACACGGAAGGCGAGGGCGTAGCCTCGTTCGAGATGCCCGCCGAGGCGGTCAGCGTGACCTGCGTCGCCACGCTGAAGACCTATGCGGTCGCCACGGAGGGCTGCGTCGCGGACAAGTCTCCCGCCGCCCGCGGCGAGGCGGTCACGGTCACGGCGACGCTGCCCGAAGGCGCGGATGCATCGGATTACCGCATCACCTGGCGCTTCTACCCTGAAGTGGAATATTCTCAGGACGGGGCCACGGCGACCTTCGCAATGCCGGATGATGCTCTGGCAGTCGTTGCGGAGATCGTCCGCGTGTATGCAATCACCGCCAATTCCTGCACAGGCGGCGTGGAACGGGCGGCGGAGGGCGAGTCGGTGACGCTTGTTGCAGACCTTCCCGAAGGCGCGGACTTGGCCGACTACCGCATCACCTGGCGTTTCTCCCCCGAGGTGGCGTTTGCAGTAGATGGCGCCACGGCGACCTTCGCGATGCCCGCCGAGGCAGTGGAGGCCACCGCAGACATTGTGCACTTGTATGCGATCACCGTCAATTCCTGCACATGCGACCTGGAACGCGCGGCGGAGGGAGAAACGGTCACGTTGACGGCAATTCTCCCCGAGGGCGCGGATATCGATGCCTATGTCATTCAGTGGACGACTGAACCGGAAGTGGCACTGATGAAGAATGGCGCCACGGCGACTTTGACCATGCCCGCCGAGGATATCACGGTCACGGCGTCGGTCGCCTCATTCTCCTATACGCTGGAACTTGTCGCGGGCTGGAATACGGTGGTGCTTGGCCTTACGCCAGATGCGGAGACCACAGAGCGGCTTCAGGTCTTCACGCCCATGATGCTTGATGCAACTGCTGAAGATGTTGCGTATCAACAAGTCACGGAATTGTTGCCCGACCAGCTCTATTGGCTGTATGTTGCCGATGAAACGGCGGGAGCACAAGCCATTTCCGTAAGCGGAAAGCCGTTCGAGGTTGCATTGCCCGAGCCGGAGGATGGCTGGACACCCTATGGCACGGCCACGCCACTTGCCCCGCCCGAAGGCTATGAAGTCTGGGAGTGGCGAGGCGGACTCTTCCGCATTGCCGCGTCTGACCAATGGCTCGTGCCAGGCAAGGGATATCTAGTGCGTCAATTCCCTTCTGCCCAGTGAAATATCTAATATTAAGTCCTGAAAGCCTGTTGCTCAACGCCTAAGGTTTTGCAGTCCTGTGGGTTCTACTGGAACAGCGGGGTGGAATAATATCGGTCGTAGGAGTCGGGCAGGACGGTGAGGACGGTGTGCCCAGGTCCCAGTTCGCGGGCCAGTCGCATTGCGCAGGCGACATTGGTGCCGCTGGAGATGCCGGCGGGCAGGCCCTCTTTGAGAGCAAGCGCGCGTGCCATGGCGAGCGCTTCGTCATCCGTGATGATGCGCGTGCCATTGAGCAGTGTCTGGTCGAGGTTGGCGGGCACAAAGCCATCGCCGATGCCCTGCTGGAGATGCGAGCCGATGGCCCCGCCCGCCAATACTGCGGCGTTTTCGGGTTCGGCGGCGATGACCTGGAGTTTCGGGAAGCGCGTGCGCAGGACGCGCCCGATGCCGGAGAGCGTACCGCCAGTGCCGAAGCCCGCGCAGAAGGCGTCCACCTGGCAGTCGCCAAGTTGTTCGAGGATTTCCCGCCCAGTCTTCTCGAAGTGGACGGCGGGGTTGTTGGGATTCTCGAATTGCTGAGGCACATAGCCGCCAGGGATGGTGTCCCGTAGCTCGTAGGCGAGTTTCAGGCAGCGCTCCATGCATTCGCCGATGTTGCCGTCGTCGTGGACCAGGCGGATTTCCGCGCCGTAGAGGCGCATGAGTTTCGTGCGCTCTTCGCTGACCGAGTCTGGCATCACGATGATGCAACGGTAGTGAAGCTGGCTGCAGACCAAAGCCAGGCCGATGCCCTGGTTTCCGCTGGTGGGCTCGATGACCACCGAACCATCCCGCAGGAGACCATCCTCGCGGGCCTTCTGGAGCATATTGAGCGCGGTGCGGGTCTTGATGCTCCCGCCCACATTGAGGCCCTCGACCTTCACGAGAATCTGCGCGCAGTCGGCCGTCGGGATGCTATGCAGACGCACCAGCGGAGTGCCGCCGACGGCTTCAAGAATGGAGTTCAAAATGCCAGTTTTCATGGTTCCAGCGTAATGAATAACAATGTAAATTGCTAATTGCTAATTGCTAATTTCACTGCGTTCAGCGGCGGGAGGACGACGGGCTTGCCGTCCACCTCGACGGTCTGTTCGACCGGGCGGAAATTGGTGAGGATGAGTGCCTTGGAGCCATCGGGAGCCTGCCACCAGGTGGCGATGAAGGCATCGAGTTCGCGCGGGAAGCGGCTCATGACGGGTAGCGTCCACTTGGGACCGGTGACCTGGTTGAGCGGTTCGAGCATCCGCCCGTAGATGAGGTACTGCGGATGGCTCTTGCGGAAGGCGTTGAGGTTCCGGATGAGGGTGAGTTCGGACTCCTGGTCGGGCGTGGAGGTCTTTCCCCAGGGGCAGATCCATCCCCAGAGGAGCGTGCCGTGTTCGCCGAGGATGACGGAGAGGAGGTTTCCGGAGGCGAAGGCGTAGGCGGTGCGCCAGAGGAGATTCTCGGGCTGCTTGTCCAGGTCGAGGTAGTATTGCATTCCGCCCTGGTTGCCCATGAAGTTGTTCACGTATTCGTGGAAGACGAAGGAGTATGCAGGCACGGGATGGGCGTCCTGCATGGTCCAGCAGGAATAGCGCATGTCACTGAAGGGCAGGTATTCCAGATAGGGCTCGGCCGCGCTGGATTCGGCTCCGAGCACGAGTCTCGGATAGCGCTCGTGGAGTTCCTTCAGGAGGCTCTTCTGGTTGGCGACCTGGTCGGGACCGGGGACGGGCGCGTGGCGGTGGGCGCGGCTCCAGCACAGATACGCCGCGCCGCCGATGTTCTGGTCGTAGAACTGCGCGTAGTCCAGCCCGAAATCGGCGAGTTTGCCGACCTCGTCGATGATGGTCTGCCGTGCCCAGTCGTCGCCCATGCAGAGGTCGTATCCGAGGCGTTGCGCGTAAAGGTTGCAGCAAATCAGGGACTCCAGATCCTTGCCGTCCGGCCCCATTGCCATGTGCGGCTCCAGATGCTCTTCGGCGCACTTTTTGGCGGGCTGGTAGTCCCAGTCGATGCAGCTCTGCTGGGTCCAGCCGGTGCCGGAGCAATAGACGCCGAGGTAGTCGCCACGCTCGTGGAGGGCGTCGCGGAATTGCGCGAGGGGCTCCTCGCCGCCCTGCGGCGGCCACACGTATGGGGGCGCCCAGGGTGCGGTGCCCTCCCAATGCATCAGAAGCGCCATCATCTTGGAATCCAGCTTGTCGCCAAGTTTCTCCAGGACGGGGAGGGCGTTGGCGTAGGGGAAGTACTCGTTGTAGTCCATATCGCCATTGTCCTTGCCCTGACCGCGCACAGGGTAGATGGCCACCACGGGCGACTCCTTGACAATCTCCGGATAGTTTCCCTTGGGCACCGCGAAGCCGCTGGACTGGAGCCAGTCGCGGTAATGCGCACAGGCGCTCATCCAGTTGGGGGCGCAGGACTCCAGGGAGAATTCGTAGCCCGCGTCATAGTCTTTTCCGAAGTCGCCTCCGCAATAGACGCGGCAGTAGAGTTCGAGGTGCGCGTCGTCCTTGCGCACATTGAAGAATTTCACTCCGCATTGGGTGTCCCGTGCGATGAGGCAGAGGCCCTTGCCGTCCGCGAAGTATCCGATGAACTGCATCTGGTCGTAGCCTGGGAAGAACTGGTAGTTGTGCCAGCCGGGCTCCTGGGTACGGTAGTATTGATGCATCGGGTTGTGGACGACCTCGCCCTCGTGGTGCGTGAGGAGCAGGTCGCCGTGCGGGTTGGCGACGCGCAGGCGCAACGGCTCCATCCACTCCAACGCGCAGTCGGCGGGCATGCCAGCGACCGCAAAGCCCAGGAAGACCACTCCGTTCTCCAGGCGAGGGCGCAGGGTGATGACAAGGCCGGGGACGCGCTCGGCGTCCGCAAAGCGCCACTCCTGGCCATTCAGGTCGCGGGTGGCGAACTCGCCTTCGTCCAGCCGGAGGAGTTCGTGGTCCTGACGGCGGAGGCCCAGCGAGAAGAGGTCGCGCATCGGTGCGAGCATCGCTGATGCGTCAAAGGGAAACTGGAGGAGTTTTTCGGTGGCGAACATGGTTTTTAACGGGGGAGGGCCGCGCTCCTGCGCGCCCTGCGGTGGGAGGGCCGCGCTCCTGCGCGCCCTGATTCAGCGGAACCGCAAGGTGAACTTCATAATATACGGGATAAATCCAAAGTTACGGCGAAACTGGGGAACTAAAGTGCGAAAATCCCCTTATATTTTGCATCATGACCAATCCCCGCAAAATCTACCTGCTGTCGCCAGCCGGCGGCCATGAGGCGCTCGCCGCCGCGTTGGCCAATGGCGCGGACGCGGTGTATTTTGGCGTGGGCGACCTCAATATGCGTTCGCACGCGACGGTGAATTTCCAGCAGGAGGAACTCCCGGAACTGGCGGCGAAATGCCATGCGGTGGGCGCCGAGGCGTGGCTGACGGTGAATGTCATCGTCTATGATACGGAACTTCAACGGGTCGAAGCACTTCTGGCGTCGGCGAAAACGGCGGGAATTGACGCCATAATTGCGGCGGACCCCGCAGTGATTCGGCTGGCGCATGACCTCGGTCTGCCCGTGCATCTCTCGGTGCAGGCGAATGTCTCGAACTGGCAGACGGTCGCCTTCTACGCGCCCTACGTGGATGTCGTGGTGGCTGCCCGCGAACTGACCTGCGAACGGCTGGCGGAATTGACGCGGAGTATCACGGAGCACGACCTGCGCGGGCCCTCTGGGGAACTCATCCGCGTGGAGGCATTTGTCCATGGCGCGCTGTGCATCGGACTCTCGGGACGCTGCGGGATGAGCCTCTGCGAGTACCCGCAGACCTCCAGCAACCGCGGCAGTTGCTACCAGCCATGCCGTCGGGCCTATCTGGTGAAGGACGCGGAGACCGGCCACGAGTTCCAGATTCAGAATCAGTACATCATGTCCCCAAAGGACTTGTGCACCATCGCCCAATTGCCGAAACTGCTGGAGGCGGGGGTTACGGTTCTCAAAATCGAAGGACGCGGCCGTTCGGCGGACTACGTCGCCACCACGACGCGCGTGTACCGCGAGGCGCTGGAGGCCTGGCAGAGAGGTGAAACGCCCTCATCGGAACTGGTTGCGGATTGGCGGAAGCAACTCCTGGGCGTCTTCAACCGGCGCTTCTGGGAGGGCGGATACTATCTGGGCGAGCAGGCGGACGTCTGGGCGGGAACCCGCGACAACCAGTCCGTCATCCGCAAGGAATTTCTGGGCGTGGTCACGCACTACTATCCACGCCCGCAGGTCGCGGAGGTGCTTCTGCAGTCTGGAAACCTGCGCGTGGGACAGCGCGTGCTCATCACTGGCCCCACCACGGGCGCGGTGGAGTTCGAGGTGCCGTCCATGCAGGTGCTGGAGAAGCCCGCCGAATTCGCCGGACCCGGCGCGGATGTCTGCATCCCCTTGGCGACCAAAGTCCGCCAGAACGACAAGGTTTTTGCATTAAAATCTAGGTAAATACTTATGGCTTTTCACGCGAGTCTAGATACGTCGATTGGCTTTTCGCTGGCAGTGCTGGATGGCAGCCAGGTTGTTCTTCAGGCCACCATGCCCGGCATGGGGCGCGAAAGCGACCGCCTGCTGACGCCCTGGCTGATGTCACAACTTGCCACGAAAGGCATTTCACTGCAAGAGATTACGCATTGGACGCTGGGGACGGGACCCGGCTCGTTTGCGGGACTGCGTTGCGGCATCGCGATGGTCAAGGGCATTGTCGCGGTGACAGGCGCGGTGATGCGCGGGGTGCCCTCGGCATACGCTCTGGCAGTGCAGGCCGCCACGCCAGTGGCGCAGATGGTCGGCGTGCTGCACGACGGTCGCTGCGGGCAAGTCCTCTTGGCCAAATTCTCCCGCCACGCCGATGGATTCCGCCTCGCGGATGACCCCACGCCACTGAATCCACAAGAACTCCTTGCCGAGGCCAACCGCTGTGATTGCTATGCGACCGCCCAGGCAGACTCGCTCCCGGAACTCCCGCCGGAGATCGCAGAATGCCTGAAGGCCTTGCCGGAAATCGACGCATCGGAACTCGCTCGCGCACCAGAAGCACTCTATCCCTGGCCGACGGATATGGCTGGAATGGAGCAATCCACCATGCCACTCTATGTCCGTCAAGCGGTCTTCGTGAAACCCGCCGAATTGAGAAAGTTTAAAGTTTAAAGGGCAAAGGGTAAAGTTGGGAGGTTAGAGGCGAGAGGTGAGAATGGGAGGG
>JAFYIW010000254.1 GCA_017538465.1 Victivallales bacterium | reverse complement strand
TCCTTGTCGGTGTAGCTGTAGTCATCCTTGAACTCATCATCGCTGACGTCCCAGTCCAGGATGTCGCCCAGCACAGTGCTCATGTCGTAGGTCTTCCAGAGCTGGACATAGTACTTCTTGTAGGCGGTGTCCACCAGGTAGCTGTCGAAGGCGTCGTACTCATTGGTCAGGAAGTAGGCCTCGCACCAGTCAGCAGGAGTGGCGATGTAGCAGTCTTCCCAGTTCTTGGTCGTGGTCTGAACCACGGTGGAGAAGGCGGCGGTGATGGCCTTCTTGGTCAGGCTGGCATTACGGGTCAGGCTGATGTCGCCGCAGAACTGATAGCCGAAGAGCTCAGAGTACTGGGGGTTCGCGTACTTGTTGTAGAAGCGGAACATCTCGGCGTCGCAGAAGAGACCCTCGAACTTGCTGACGGACTTGATGTAGGCAGTGTAGGAACCGCCGGCATTGATCCAGGCATAGGTGCCATTTCCAGCAGGAGCCAGATCGGCCTCGGTGTACTTGAACTTGTAGTCGTTCTTCTTGCCGACCATGGCGAAGTTGCCCATGGTGCCGGAGACCTGGACGTAGGCCAGATCATTCTTGGTGTTCTTGCCGGTGAAGAAGACGGAGTCCAGATTGCTGTCCGGGTTCACGTCGTCATCGAGCAGAGACATCTTGTAGATGTAAACGCTCTTGGTCTTCTTGTCCACATCGACAACGTAGAGGTTCCAGACGGTGATCTTGCCCACGCGGGCCCAGATGCCGGAGCCGACTTCGTTGGGCTGCAGCTGTTCAGCCTCCTTGAGGAGGGTGAGGCCATCATACTGACCGAGAACGGTGCAGGGATAGCAGTCAATGCAGGGCTGGCAGATGGTCATGTACAGCGGGAACTTGGCATTCACGGCGTCGACGATGCACCACGCGTTGGTCACGCCTTCGTTGGTCATGACTTCGTACTCGAGGGTGCGGTCGTCATCATCCCAGGCGTAGACACCGCTCAGATCGAGATCGCCGGAGTACACCAGCGGAACCGTCAGTGCCGGATAGCCATCATAGAAGGCGCCAGCGAACTTGGTCTGGAACTGGTAGCGGTTGAAGAGGAGAGTGGACTTGGACTTTGCGCTCAGGGTGAGAGCCATCGCGCAGACCAGGAACATAGCGAGAACTTTTTTCATTTGGTTGTCCTTGGTTTGGTTGGGAACGGTTGGGTTAAACGTGAAAAAACAAAATGATGAAAAGACGATGCGAAAGATGGTAAACGTTACTTTGATTTCAGTTTGCCTTCCTTGTATCCTCCTTTAAGGTTATCCCCGGCAAATCGCTTTGTCAGGGAGTTGATTCAGCACTGTTCTTAGGAATTTTTCAGATGCCAAAGATGCGTGATTACCGATTAATTTACACCCGTAAAAATGTTTTGCAAGCGATTTCGCAGAAAAAAAACATTTTTTTTTGTAGGCATTGTCAGTTACTTTAGCCTCAGTTGGCAATTTTACAAGCGCGCTCGGAAATTTTTCAGGATTGCGTGAGGCCTTTTGGAGTTTGTCGGCAGAAGTTGGCGCAGACTGCCGTGTCTCCATCGCCGGAATCCGCATCAGTCCAGTACTTGGTCGATGTCCAGAGGCTCGCTCTGGATTTCCGTCATGTCATAGTCGAAGTTGTCCGCGTTTTTGTCCCACCACGCCTTCGCGTCCGCGGCGGACTCGAAATCCTGGGTAAGCTTGTGGTTCACGTGGAGGGCCGCCTCCTCGGCGACCTGTTCATTGTCGCTTTCCATCGCGGCCAGGATCAGCTCCATGGCATCCTTGTTGTCCGCCTTGAAGAGGAGCCTCAGCGCCCCCATCTGCACTTCAGGGTAGGCGGAGCCCAGCGCGTTCTGCAGCGTCGTGTATTGAATGTCGCCGTCCAGATGCTTGATGGCATCCAAGGCGGCGGCGCGCACATCGGGATCCTCGTCCGCCAAGGCGGCAAGCAGGACATCCACGATTTGCTGATTGTCATCCTCGGTGAGCGTCTCGTCAATCTCGGCCTCCTTCTCGGCGGTCTCGGCCTCCTTGAGTTCCTCCTCGGTCAACTCCTCCTCCGGCTCTGCGGCAGCCTCCTCCTTGCTCTGGCGCTCCAGTTCGGCGGCCCGTCCGGCGTCAAAGGCGGCGCCAAGCACCTGAAGCGCCGCCGAGCGAACTTCGGGGTCGGCGTCCCGCGCGGCCTGGGCAAGCAGGGGCAGGACGCGCCGGGTATTCTGCTCACGGAGGCCCAGCACGACATCGCGCCGATATCCGGGCTCGTTCGTGGTGGCGTATGTTTTCGCCGCAAATTCCAGCAATTCATTCGTTTCCAGAGACGGCATCCGGCTGACCGCTTCCGCCATCTGGAGTTCCTTCCCGCTGTCCACCGCCGTCAGCATTTCCTGCAGCTGCGCACGGGACTCCGCCGTGCTTTCCGTCCCGAAATTATACGTCTTCTGACGTCTGGCAGACGGAACCACCTGGCGCGCCCGGCGCTGAGGCTCCGTCACCGGAGCCGAGGGTGCCGTCCCTACCGGGGCCAGGGCGGGAGACTCCGGCGTTTTTTCCGTGCGCCGCATGCCCAGCCATACTGCGGCGACAATCACCGCCACAATCACAGTCACAACTGGCAGGAGAAGACGTCTGTCCATGGTTTTCCTCTAGTGGATTGGCAATTTCCGGGTCAATTTGTCGCGATGCGCCGGAGGCTTTCTCGGCGCGCCTACTCTATGGCGTCCTGTTCCGCCTGGGCCTCCGCCTCGGCGGCCTCGGCCGCGGCCTTGGCGGCGGCCTCCTCGGCAAACTGTTCGCGGCGTTCCTCCGAAAGCAGCCCGATCCACACCTGGGCAGGAGCGGAGTTCTTGACTTGGAAGAGCGCCGGATAGCCATCCTCCACCAGCTCGTCGCGCCTCATTTTGAGTTTCACGGCCACGCCTCGTTCCCGCTGAATGACCTCGAACTCGACGCCGGGCACATCCGTCGGCAGCTGAATCTCATCCGCATCCAGCATCCGAATCTTCGGCACATAGGGGTTGGTATGTCCGGAGAAGACCCGGGCCAGCGATATCTTGTCCAGGAATGGCACACGTTCCAGCATGATGGTCTGCTCCACGTATTCCGGGGCGGTCTTCGGGTCGACATACACCTCGCTGGCGCTGCTCATGATTCGCGTTCCGCAGATGCCCTTGACGGGAAGAATGATGATGTCCTTCTGGGCGGGGTCCGCCGGACGCGGACTGGTCAGCTCGACCACGACCACATCCTTGAATTCGCCCAGGCTCATCGGGACGGCCCCGCGCAATTCGACCTGCCAGTGACGCTCGTCATAGCGATGGAGCGCGGCGATGAAATTGCGGGTGCATTTGACCTTCGCGAGCTCCAGGGTTTCATCCTCGCTGTCCAGGGTGATGTTCAGGCGGGTCATCCAGGGTTCCGTGGGATCCTCGACATAGCCGACCATGATATCCCCGTGCTTGACCTGCTCCGGCTCGTCATAGTAGGTCATATAGAGACTGGTGTCCAGCTCCCCGGTGAAGTTGATCTGGAACTGGCGGTACTTTTCCAGCTCGAAGCGGATCATGCGGAAGAAAACCTTGGAGTGCATATCCCCTGCGTTGAGACGCATCAGCAGGTCAAGTTTGCCATGGGCGGGGATTTCGCCTGGGACCTTGATCTTGTTTTCGATGGTGGTGCATTCGCAGTTGACCACAATATTGGTGTATTTGATGACCTCGTCCGAGGGATTCACGATAGTGACTCTGAAGAAGCGGTTGGCCAGTTTGAAGACCCGTCCGAGGTCAATCTCCGGCTCCTGCGAGCCATTTACCGTCAGAGGCGACTGCGGGAGGGTCTCATCGACTGGAGGCGGGGTGGGCATCTCCAATTGCACCGGGGTCAGTTCCTGTGCGCCCAGGAAAAACGCGGTGACCAGCAAAACGGCGAAGGCAAGAATTTTCTTCATGAGAACATCCGGGAGGTAGAGTGCGTTACTGATATGGACAAAAAAGAGTTCGTGAAGCCCATGTGGCAGGGCGTCGCGGGAATCGCGTGATGCCGCATTGGACACGTCTGGACAGAGATGGTTCCCGCAGGCCATTCTTCCGCAGAATGAAAAAACCCCGCGGCAGATTCTCGGGAAACGACTGTCGCAGGGCAGGAAATGGAGCCAGCGAAGGGACTCGAACCCTTGACCTGCGCATTACGAATGCGCTGCTCTACCAACTGAG
>JAFYIW010000253.1 GCA_017538465.1 Victivallales bacterium | reverse complement strand
ATGCTATTCTGCAGAAAGGCTGAAAATATATAATTACAATTTCGCAAAATGGCAGACCTCTCCATTAAGAGAGAGGCAGGCTGCACAAACACAGAGAACCATTGCAGCAGGCCGGTACGAAACAGTCGTATCCTCGGAAATCGCCGGCAATGTCGCCCGGATCATCATCGAGGAGCGAGAGCATCCGGATGATTCCGAACTTCTTTCCGCAATGCGATTCATGCTCGAGCATGGGAAAGATGGCTGGAAGGTGACGAATGAGCTTGAAGCTCTGGGGAATGGAGCTGTGAGTTTTTCTGGTAATAGGACGGAGCTGATTCAAACCTACCTGAAGTATCCGGACGGGGTTGCCATGATGTATTTCTACAGTCTCGCACAGAACAAATTCAGCATCCACGCCTGGTGCCTTCCGGAGTCGGAGGCGTCCAAATGGTACACGAAATACGAGACCGCGAAAACGCGGGATCAGGCGAATGAGAGGGCCCGAAAAGGCTACTATTATCATCTCAAGGAGATGACCGCCAATGATGAAACAGCCACGGTGGTTGTGGAGGAGAGAATCGGCGGAGACGCCCCCCGCCTTCGCACTGTCCATTTGGAACGGCAGAACTATCTCTGGCGCGTTATTGCGGTGGACTAAGTTTTGTCATCCCAGCGTTTGAAATCAGGAGTTTTCCAATTTCAAACGCGGTATAGATAGGACGACGGGAAGTCATCTCCTGTTTGTCCTTACTTCTTTGTGTTTGGAATGGGACTCTCCGCTCTGGCCATCGCGGTCGCCGCGCCGCATTTGGCGGAGCTGGCGCATTGGAGGCTGTGCCGTAGGATGGGCGAGCTCGCCGGGGCGTTCACGTCCGCGGGACTGGTGATGATCCGCTGATTGCCGAGGATGTGAACATCGCATCGTCCAAGGCAAAGAAACAGGAAGCGAAAGGAAACAGGCGACCGTAGAAGAACTATATTATTCAAAATTCTTCGAGGCACTGAATTGCCTTGTTCGGAATTCCTCTGGTCTGTCAGGAGAAATCAATGAAACTACCGGATTTGGGGCTATATGGCAAGAGTGTTCTGCGCTTGGCGGATTTGACCGACGCGCAGGTGACTGGGCTGGTCGATTTGGCGATTGCGCTGAAGGCGCGAAAACGTGCTGGCGAGAATCTGGTGGACCCACTGTTGAAAGGCAAGAATATCTGCCTGATTTTCGAGAAGAGTTCCACCCGAACGCATTGCGCCACCTGCGTGGCGGTCCACGACGAGGGCGGTTCGCCGGAATATCTCAGTTCCTCCGACATCCATTTCGGCAAGAAGGAGTCCGTGAAGGACTCCGCGCGGGTGCTGGGACGGATGTTCGACGGCATCATGTTCCGCGGCTTCAAGCAGAAGACCGTCGAGGACTTGGCGACCTACAGCGGCATCCCTGTCTGGAACGGCCTGACCGACGACTGGCACCCCACGCAGATTCTCGCGGATTTCCAGACCATCAAGGAGCATTTCGGACACCTCAAGGGACTGAAACTTGCCTTCCTGGGCGATGGCCGCAACAACATGGCAAACTCCCTGATGGTCGGCTGCAGCAAGGTCGGCATGGACTTCGTGGATGTCTGCCCGCCGGAACTCGCCCCGACGCAGGAGGTGCTGGACATCGCAGCGGAGGGCGCGAAGCGCAACGGCTGCAAGATCGAGGTCAGCCATGACCCGGTGGCGGGCGTGGCCGGCGCGAATATCCTCTACACGGATGTCTGGGCATCCATGGGCGAGGAGGCCAAATTCCAGGAACGCCTCGCGCTCTTGCGGGACTACCAGGTGAACATGGCGATGGTGAAGAACACCGGAAACGCCGACCCCGCGAAACTCATCTTCCTGCACTGTCTGCCCGCCTTCCACAACAACGAGACCGAGGTCTCCAAGGAGTGCGGTGCGCTGGAGGTCACGGAGGAGGTCTTCGAGTCCGAGTATTCCAAAGTTTTCGACGAGGCGGAGAACCGCCTGCACACCATCAAGGCGATGATCGTCGCGTCGCTGGCAAAATAGGGCCGAGAGTTTCCCGGCCTCGCTGGCCGGGCGAGGCACAAGGAGACAAACGATGTTGCACCGCAAAATGTTGCAGGAAATCGCCTGGGCGGATTTCCAGAAGCTCTCCCTGGCGGAGAAGGCGCCGTATTTCGTGCAGTCCAGCGGCCGGCCATACCACTGCGTGATGGCGCAGCAGTTCGACCGCGAGATGCTCGACCACCTCTGCGACCTGGCCACCCGCATCCGCCGCATCGGCAAGAGCAAGCAGGGCATGGACTATCTCTCCACCCTGCTGAAGAACAAGCGCGCGATGCTCTATTTCACCCAGCCCAGCACGCGTACTTTCCTCTCATTCTATTCCGCGTGCCAGATTCTGGGCATCCGCCCGGCGGAGGTCCGCGACCCCGACATCTCCAGCGAGGCGAAGGGCGAGACCAAAGAGGACACCATCCGCACCTTCAGCTCCTTCTTCGACCTCATCATCATGCGCACGCCGATGCAGGGCTTTGCCGAGGAGATGGCGTGGATGATCTCCAACACCGACCGCCCCATCCCCATCATCAACGCGGGCTCCGGAAAAGACCAGCACCCCACCCAGGCGCTGCTGGACATCTATACACTCGCGCGCTCCTTCGAGAAACGCGGCGGCATCGACAACAAGACCGTCCTCTTCTGCGGGGACCTCGCCCGCGGCCGCACCGTGCGCTCCCTCTCCGGTCTGCTGATGAACTACACCAACGTCCGCCAGATCTTCGCCGCGCCGGAATGCCTCCAGATCGGGCAGGACATTCTCGACCGCCTCAAGGCCGCCGGCATCGAATACGAGGTCACCACCGACTTCAAAGGCAAAATCCCCGAGGCCGACGCCATCTACATGACACGCCTTCAGGACGAGTGGGGCGACGTCTCCGGCCCCCCCTACAAGCCGGAGGACTACTTCTTCACCGGCGACGACCTCAAGGTGCTGAAGCGCGAGGGCATCATCATGCATCCCCTCCCGCGCCGCAAGGAAATCTCCACCGAATGTGACAACGACTCCCGCGCGGTCTATTGGCGGCAGGTGCGCAACGGAATGTGGATCCGGGCCGCCCTCATCGCCACCACCTTCTGCCGCGACGACGAAATCACCCAGTACTACATGCTCAACAACCGGTAGCCGACTATGCTGAACGCCAAAACCATCGTCGTGGGTGTGCAGTCCGACGATCCCTTCACCAGCGACATTGCGCATTACATGCGGCAGGAGGTCGATGTCTCCGACATCCTCGCCTACAAGGAGTTCGCCAATACCGAGTTCTGCCCGCGCTTCCTGAGCGACGAAAGCGACTTCGACCATATCGGGCATGGGTTGGACGGCAAGACCGTCATCATCGTCTCCGCCTGCTCCGGCAACCTCACCCGCAACGCCCGCGCCATGCGCACCTTCCTGGTCGCCCGCGCCGCCAAGGACAACGGCGCCGAGCGCGTGGTACTCATCGAGCCGGATCTCTTCTACAGCGCGCAGGACCGCGGCCCACGCCCCGAATACGGTCGCGTGGCCTTCCAGCGCTCCGTCTCCGACTACAAAAAGTTCGACGGACAGCCCTGGAGCGCGATGCTTTATGCGCAGCTGCTCAAGACCGCCGGGGTGGACGAAATCATGACGGTCCACAACCACTCCGTCGCCGTCCAGGAGCTTTTCACCAATACTTTCAACGGATATTTCCACAACCTCTCTCCGGCGAGGCTCTACGCCAGTTATCTGGCCAACCATTCGCAGTTGGGGCAGCCTGACGACGACCAGGGAATCATCGTGTGCGCGCCGGACAAGGGCGCCACGCCCTTTGCGCAGTGCGTGATGAAGGCCTACGAGGAGGAAATCTCAAAAGACTTGCTTTCACGGCATAAGAAGCCCGATTTTTTGATTATGTCCAAGGAGCGCCTGGGCGAGCGCGAGGTGGTGATGAAGCCCGCGCCGGATTCCCCCACGAATTTCGATGCGCTCAAGGGTCGCGAGGTGGTGGTGTGCGACGACATGGTGCGCACCGGCGGCACCATCATGGCATGCTGCAAGCAGCTCAAGGCGGCCGGCGCCGCACGCGTCCTCTTCGTGGTCACGCACTTCTACTCTTCGCAGGAGGTCAAGGACAACCTGGGCAGCGACGTGGTGGACGAGATCATCACCACCGACACCCTCCCGAACATCCTGAACCGCGACATGCAGGGACGCCTCCGCAAGAAGATGCTTGTCCTCAAGCTGGAGAAGTGGATTGTCAACGAACTGCGGCGCCAAGTTCTGCATCAAGACTTGCCGGCCTACGACCCGCCATATTCGGTGGACATCTCCCACAAGAACCCCTACTGGCTGGCCAGCCAGGCGCTCCGCGACCTCATCTGAACGGCCCCAAGCAACTATTGCCATCCCCTTGCGCGATGACAAGGGATAACATTGTCGGGCTGATTCTATTTCAGAGTTCATTGCCATCATGCCACTTGTGAAATACTCCACCCCGACTGATCTCAAGGAAGCGCGCTTCACGGGAGGATTGCTGGCGAGACGTCAGCAGATCGCTCTGGACACGACGATTCCCGCCACGATGGCGAAGACGATTGAGACCGGCCGGCTGGATGCCTTTCGTTTGACGTGGCGTCCTGGTCAGCCCAAGAAACCGCACGTCTTCTGGGACTCGGACACCGCGAAGGTGCTGGAGGGAATGGCGGGGGCTCTGGCTTTGCGACCGGATCCGGCTTTGGAGGCCGAATATGACCGCTGGGTGGACCTCATCGTCTCCGCCCAGCAGCCGGATGGCTACCTGAACACCCATTTCACGGCGGTGGAGCCGGAGAAGCGCTTCGCCAACCTGCATGACTGGCACGAACTGTATTGCTGCGGGCATCTGATTGAGGCCGCCGTGGCAGGCTATACCCTGCTGGGAAAGCGCAAACTGCTGGACTGCCTTTGCCGTTACGCAGACTATCTGGTCAGCTACTTCGGCCCTGGAAAACATCGCGGATGGCCAGGCCACGAGGAAATCGAACTGGCGTTGATGAAGCTATATCGGGTCACGGGCAAGGAGCAATATCTGGAATTGGCGCAGTATTTTGTCAATGACCGTGGCACCGAGCCGCATTTTTTCATCGAGGAGGAGCAGACGCAGGCGGGTGGTTCTTGGCATTGCACCCAGAACCAGACTCACGCACCAGTCCGCCGACAATTTACGGCGGAGGGGCATGCCGTACGGGCGATGTATCTCTTCGCCGGGGCCGCCGACGTGGCGGGGGCTACGGATGACCAAGAGCTGCTTCAGGCGTGCGAGGCCGTCTTCGAGAATGTCCGCACCCGACGGATGTACATCACGGGCGGACTGGGCTCCTGCTTTGCGGGAGAGCGCTTCACCACCGACTACGACTTGAGCAACGGCGCGATGATGTATGCGGAAAGCTGCGCCTCCATTGCGCTGGTCTTCTTCTGCCAGCGAATGCTGAATCTCACGGGCGAGGAGAAATATGCGGATGTCCTGGAACGGACGCTCTTCAACGGCGTGCTTGCTGGCATCAGCCTCTCCGGAGACCGCTTCTTCTACACCAATTATCTGGAAGTGGACGAGAATCTCTGCTGCTACAACGACGGCTCGCCCGTCCGCAAGGAATGGTTCGACTGCTCCTGCTGTCCGACCAATTTCGCGCGCTTTCTGACTCAGATGCAACAATATGTCTTCTCGGTCGGGGACACGGAGCTGCGGCTGCATCTGCCAGTTGACGTGGAGATTCGCCACCAGTTCGCAAATGGCATGGTCGCTCGCCTGGCTGTCACAGGTGGCTATCCCTACCATGGCAAGGTGTCGATCGCCGTGCTGGAAGACGGCGAGTACACGCTCTCCCTGCGACTGCCTGGCTGGTGCCGAAATGCCGTTGTCGAGGTGAATGGCGAGCGTGTTTATGCAGGGGCAGGGGGGAAGTATCTTCCATTGACGCGGAAGTGGTCCAAAGGCGACTGCCTGACGTTGGGGCTGGAGATGCCTGGGGAATTTATCCGCTGCAATTCCAAAGTGACCACGAATGCGGGACGGGTTGCAGTGATGCGCGGACCGGTGGTCTATTGCGTGGAAAGCCGAGGGCTGTCAGGCGAAGTGCGCAATTTTCTTGTGGACACCGACCGTCCCCCGGAATTGGCTCCCGCGCCAGAGGGTCTGCCTTCAGATGCTCCGGCATTGCGGCTTTTCGGCCAGTTGGAGCAACCCGACGAGACGGAGGAACTCTATTTTGTGGGCAGACCGCGTTGTGCGCCCTGCACCGCGCTGGCCATCCCGTATGCCCTTTGGAACAACTGCGGACCGACCAATATGGCAGTCTGGCTCAGAACCACTGGGGCAAGTGCATAAGATAAGCGGGCGCTTGCGCAGAACCCGGCCATGCAGGTCAGGAAGGCTGCGGAGGCTCTGAAAGTGTGCGAATCCGTTTTATACAGACCTTTTGTGTTTGACCCCACTGTCATTTGCATAGCCCTTTCTTCGCCTGTATCTTGTGGATTCGGGATATCTGTCCTGAAAACTTGACAAGGCTATAACTTGTGGCATATTATTAAAACTGACGGCAAGACAACCAGTGCGACCTGCGTGCTTGAACACAGGCCGAAGCATCCACTGGTCAGTTCTTGACGGGTAAGACGCAACGGGCGTCAGTTTGTGCAAGCATCCGGGTCTATCTCACCCGGATGCTTGCTTTTTTATTTATGCAAACGAATCCGGATGATGATCGTAATCCACAGGAACATTGGCTTTCACCTCCTTATTGCCCGGACACACGGGTGCCGGGAGTTGGTTGGGACCAATGGCGATGGACTGCCTTGCCGACAGCTCAAATAAAATAGCCACTTGATGTTATTTTTCAATGCCTAAATAGCAAATTTATTTGTGCTAAAAATATTATGTTTTCTTGAGAATTTCAAGTCATTTGGATATTGTCAGAACGAAAAGGTCAGGGGCTGAAAACCCGCTGCCAGTTTTTCATAATCTGAGTGGCGAGCAGGGCAGGGGACTCATGGCGTAATTCTCCAAGACGTTTGATGATGGCGTTTAGGTCAATCGAAGAACTTTCTTCTGCCCCAGGCAGACGTTGGAATGGATAGTCGCTGTCCACGAGGAGTCGCTCCGCAGGGATGATTTGCGCTGCCCCCGCCTGACGGGTTGAGGAAGGGTTGCCCAATGCGAAGCCGAAGGAAAAATAGCAGTTGGGAAGCGTGGACAGTAGTTGCCGAGCCATCTCGCGGCTGCCGTTGAAGCTGTGCAGGACAGTGGTGACTTCAGGATATTTCGCGATGATGGTCGGCGCACAGTCCCAGGCACGGCGAAGATGCAGGACGGCAGGACGGCGGTGCTTCTCAGCCAGGGCGAGTTGCGCCTCGAACCAGTGGAGTTGCCGTTCACGGTCATTTCGTCCGTCCGCGTAGTCCAGACCGATTTCGCCGACGGCGAGGGCAGGGCAGTTGGCCAGAAAGGTATCAAGTTCTTCCAGAGCGGCTTCTGTTGTCTCCTCCAGATACCATGGATGGACGCCGAGGGCGACACGAATTTCCGGAAGATGCTCATTCGCCAAGGCAATCGCCTCAGGCCAGTCGGTGTAATGCGCTGTCGCGCTCGCCAGACCCACGACACCTGCCGCCCGCCAGTCGGTCAGCCGTGGCAGGTCTTCGCGAGTCAGATGAAGATGTGCGTCGCAAATGATCATCTTGGTTTGGGAGAGACAATCATGCATTTTATAATCGATTTATCTTATTTATAATAATTATGTTAATTGTATTTTATTCGGAAAAAGGATAGAAAAACTGCGATTCTTTAGCCTTCTTATTCGGAAAATTTGCAATGCGTCAAAAACACGGTTATAGTAACCCTTGAAAGGGGTGGGGGTTTACCTCCCTATATGGAACGCGTGTACGCACAAAATGCAGACGCACTAACATTGCTGTCCGGGGAAAATCTTTTCCATGCCGAAAGGCTCTTCCGGCTCCACCGTGTTTCACCATCTGAAGCCCTGAGCTGACATTCCGACGCCTCGCGGGAACTTTGGGCGTCCAGACTGCGGTTGGCACGGGCAGTCCCGCATAAAATTCCCT
>JAFYIW010000252.1 GCA_017538465.1 Victivallales bacterium | reverse complement strand
TGGCTCCGGGCACCTTGCCGGCCTGGAGGTACTGCACGAAGAGTCCACGCACGGGGTCACTCCAGAGCGGCCCGTCCAGATAGTTGCCGGGGCACACTGAATTGACTTTGATGTGGCTGGTGACCAGTTCCTTGGCGAAGGACTGGGTAAGGCCGATGCCGCCGAACTTGGAGCCGGCGTAGGCCCCATTTTTGTTGGAGCCCTCCAGACCGCTCTTGGAGTTGACCTGTACAATGTCGGTCCAACGGCTGTCGGAGCTGGTCATCTGCTTGGCCATCACGCGGGCGGCGTATTTGGAGCACAGGAAGTATCCGATGTAGTTGATGTTGGTCACGAATGAGAAGTCCTTCAGCGTGAGTTCCATCACGGAGCCGGAGCGAACCACGCCGGCGTTGTTCACGAAGAGGTCGATGCCGCCGACCTCGCGCACGATGGTTGCCATCATCTGTTCCACCGACGCCTCGTCAGCGACATTCACCGCCACGGCGAAGGCGCGGTTTTTGCCGAATCTCGCACAGAGGTCATCGGCGGCGGCCTTGGCGCCGTCATAGTTCATGTCGGCCAGAACCAGAGTTCCACCCTGGGCGATGAGGTGCTCGGCGATGCCCAGCCCGAAGCCCTGCGCCCCCCCCGTGACCACGCAGATGCGGTTGGCGAGGCGGCTGGCACCGGCGACGCCATTCATGGAGCGGCGGTAGGACTCGACCTCCCAGTTCTCGATGAAGGAGTATTCCTTCTTGGTCAGGTAGTTCGGTCCGCCGAAGGCTTGGGTAAGTTCTTCAATCTTGCGGGCGTTGGCCAAGGCAATCGCGGAGGACTTCGCGTCGTTGAGCGTGGCCCCGGCGGTGAAGAGCCCCTTGCCGGGAATCCCCAGAACCTTCGGCTGGTAGCCATATTTCTCCTGGAAGGCCGCCAGTTTCGCCGCATCCGCAGAGCCCTTGTAGGCGAAGGACTTCGCATAGACGATGTGGTCCGGGGTCAGCGGCCCCGCGAAGGCGGCGGAGTTGCCGACCGCCTTCACGATGGCGCGGTTGCCCTCCGCGTCGGAGAGCAGCGTGCGCAGAACAGGCGCGGTCTCCAGCAGCGCGTCGTCCGCGATGGTGCCCAAGTCGGGGTCGGTGATGGCGATCTTCGCCTTCTTGTAGGCCTTCTTGAGGGTGTCCATGACCTGGGCGTAGAGCTTGGCGACCTCATTGCAGGTGTCCGCGCCGATGAAGACGCCGTGCTTCTGCAGGAAAATCACCTGCGGCTGCTTGCCGGTCTTCTTTGCGGCCGCGTCCAGCGCCGCTTTGACGTTGAAGGCGAGCGTGCTGCCGGGGTTGCAGTAGTCCAGCCAGATGGCCTTCGGGAAGAGTTTGGCGCAGGCGGCCTTGCCGTTCTTGGCGCAGGTCAGGCCATTGACCAATGCAGGATGGGTGTGGACCACAAACTGGTATTGGATAATCTCATGAACCGGGGCCTCGACCGAGGGCCGTCCCGCGCCCTGCGGACGCACCGCCGCCAGCTGCAAGGCCTTCACCACCGCCTCGCGGACGTCGCCCTCGACCTTCGGTCCTTCCGTGAAGACCTTCTGGAGGTCCTTGCGGTCCATCTTCAGGAACTGCTCGGGCTGGATGGTCGCCAGCGCCACGCCGGAGGGCTTGATATATAAATCGGTTTTGGTCTTGAAGGAGGTGTTGCCGCCGCCGAGGAAGACATATTCGGGGTCGGCGCCGTATTGGCGAGAGAGTGCCGCCAGAGATTTCAGGGATGCAGCGATGCTAGTCATGAAAGGTTGGAGGTTGGAGGTTGGAGGTTAGAGGTTAAAGAGTAAAGAGTAAAGGTTTGGCAGGTGCGGCGCCGGTGCGCCATCGTGTCTCCCGCGTTAGCAGTGGCAGCAAGGCTACTGTTTTGAATGTTGTCTCCAGAAGGTCGGCAGGTCGAGATTTTCCCCGTTGAAGAAAGTCGCAGGAACGTTGGTGAAGATTCCCCTTGGCAGGTCGTCCATGGGCACATTTGGCCGGGAACGTCCGGCGAAGGCTGTGTTTGGCCTTTCCCCGCGGGGATTCTCCTGCAGAGTGAAGAGTTTCAGATAGCCAAGCGTGGTCTCGGCAATCCAACGGACCGCCTGGGGGTAGGCGGCCTCGCGGCTCTGGTCCGGAAAGAGATGCCCGAAGGCCTGGCAATCCAGGCTGAGGACTTTGAAGTGCTGGGCCCGCAAGGTGTCCAAAGCAGAGTCAGCCGTCCACTTGCACTCATCGTTGTCAAAGTCATGCGGCATGGCGACCAATGCGGCGGCGGGAAGGTTGTGGAGTTTGGCGTAGAGAAGTGCGGCCTGGGTGTAATACGCGCCGGTGTTGCCGCCCAGACAGGTGACGATGAAGAGCATTCGCGCTCCCCGCAGATGGGCGTCAATGATGGCATTCAGGGATTCATTGGCTTCACGGGCGGCCTCTCCAACGGGGACTTTGGGAGGCAGGGGAAGTTGCGCGGATGGCAAGGCGGCGGGAATTTCCTGGATGGCGTCGCCGGAGTCGACGGCCAGGATGCGTAGCCCGGGCAGCCCGCCGCGCTGGTAGATGTAATAGGCCGCGCGTGATCCGGCCGTGCCGATGCCCAATAATAGAAGCTCTCCTGAAGTGTTCATGTTCACTTGAGGTTTTACCACTCGAAGATGGCCTGGAAGACATCGCGCAGTCCTCGTCCCACACGGTCCAGCACATTGCCGCGCTGTTCGCGTTCCTCCTTGAGCATTTGCATGCGCAGGGAGGCGCGCAGCAGTCCGCAGACAGTGGTGTAGCGTGGGGGAAGGGTGTCGAAGAATCTGGCGGCGTCGACTTGATAGGGCGTCCCGACGCGCACCTTCCGACGGAGGATGCCGCCGGCCAGTTCGCCGATGCGGGGAATCAGGGCACCGTCACCCGAAAGGATGACCTCGTCAAGCCAACTGTAGGCCTGGTTGGCCTCCAGTCGTTGCATGATGATGTGGAAAAGCTCCTTCAGCCGCATTTCAATGACGGTTTCCAGGTCATTGGCGGAAATGTCCATCTGGTTGCCGCCGGGGGAGACGATGGTGAGCATTCTTGCGTCGCCGTCATGCGCGGCCACGGCCGTGCAGCGGAAACTTGCCAGTTCCCGTATGAGGTTTCTGGCGGTCTTGATGTCGTTGATGCCGAAGACCAGGTTGATGTCATTGGCCAGATGGTCGCAGCCGACGCCGATTTGCTCGGCGATGAGATAGCCGCCTGCCGTGGGCATGGAAAGCGAGGTGACTCCGGCCCCCAGGTCGATGATCAGCGGCATGGGGAGGTTGTCCTCGATGGTCAAGGGCGGACAGAGCGCGGCGGAAATGGCCAGCGGAACAGGCACGGTGTAGTCAATATGCCGTCCATCCAAGGCGGTGTTCAGGATGGCGACGATGCGGTTGTAGCGCTCGTAGTCCAGCGCGAAGTACAGCGTCTCGCAGGAGAGCGTGGAGGAGATTTGCCCGACCGGCGAGAAGAGCATCCGCCCGTCCGCCAGCCGGAAGTTCCGGGTGACGACGGTTGACAGGGGGAATTTTCCCGGCGGCACGACGCCCGGTTGTCCGGGCGGTGGCTGGAGTTTCCCATAAACGCTGCGTCCCACTGTGATGCAGTCGCCTTCCGTGATGGGAAGGCTGTTCGGGATGTCGATGCTGACCGAAACGGCTCTGGTCTCCATGTAGCCGCCGGAAAGCGCCAGGGCGATGCGGTTGGGGAACTCCCGCAACGCCGCCGTGCGGATGGCCTCCTGGATGGCTCGGAAAATCTGCTCGGTGACGATGCCGGGCTGGTCGGGTTCGCCCTTGAACATGGAGAGCGAGGGCATTTCGCCATTGCCCAGAAACTCCAGGGTGTTGTCCGGCAATATCCTGGCCACGACCGCTTTGATGGTCGCGGTTCCCAGGTCGAGGCCCAAATAGATGTCGCGGGAGCGCTTCATGTCGGAGACACGGATAGATGACAGTCAGGAATGGCTTTGCGTCTTGCAGCGGGACGCCGCGCTATAGGTCTGTCTGCGATGTTACTATAATACCCATGAATCGAAATTGACGGCGGAACCCAGCGGAAAAGCCGAAAAAGCGCGGGGATGCCCCGTTTGCCGTCAGTCTATGGCGCAAGTGGTGTTTGCGGACGGAATTGGATTATTCCCGGGTGGTCGATTGCGCTACGCCTGATGCGGAGCCTTGCATTGTGCTCCGGGTCTGGGCGAGGATGCCCAGAGCCGCCCATATCCAGCGTTTGGAGCCAAGGTCATCCCAGCAGAAGGCAAGGAGAAGTCCAAGGACGAAAAGCATGGTCTCCCACCGTTGAATGCGAACTGCTTGCCGTGCATGGGCCAGGAGAAATGCCACCAGTGCCAGAAGCGCGGGAATTCCGAAGAAGGAGGCGAAGTTCAGATACTCCTGATGGGGGTCCATGAAAGTGATGAATTGGTCGGTCTCTCCGCCGAAGCCGTAGGGCTCCAGAATGGCGTAGATTTTCTCGGCGTCGGCGTATTTGGGATAAAGCGCTTGCAGTTCGGCGAGGCTGTGTCCGAAGAGCGTTCCGCCAACTCCTTCATGGAGAAGAATCTTCGCATAGATTTCCTGATGCACGAAGTAGTTGCCGCGTTTCGAGAAATCCACCCAGGGTGCCTGCTGGAGTGCCGGATAGGTCTGGAAGAGGACCGTGATGAGGCAGAGCATCCCGAAAAGCGAGACGGCTACGGTGGCGAAGGGGACCGTCCAGCGGCGTGGAATCAATGGCAGAAGCGTCCAGGTTCCAGCGAGCAGTCCAAAGGTCATCACGAGGTGTTTGGAGGCGGTGGCCAAAAGAGGCAGGCAGGCAATGAAGCAAATCAGTGCAAGCAATGCAGCTTTCCACCAGCGTTTTAGGGTGCCCAATTGCTCTTTTAGCAGAGGAAGCAGGAGGATGACAGGGATGATGTAGGCACTGCCCAGAAGATTCGGATTGTTGAACAGAAACTGATATCGGACGACGAGTTGGTTGGGGGCAAGTTGTTCAAAATGAATGTCCGTGTAAAGCAGTCGTTGGGCTAGGGGAGTGGCTGGCAACAGACGAGCTGCCAGCCAGCCCAAGAGGCAGAGAGCGATTAAGACAACACCCGTCCAAGTACAGATTCTACGGTTGGGCAACGGCGTGACGCGGTAGAAGCAATAAATGACCGCCATGTAGCCGAAGACCGCAAAGTCATAGAGCGTGCCAGAGCCCCGCATGAATTGCACGGAGAGCGCAAGGGACATCCAGGCGAAGGCCAACACCAGCCATTTGGCCTCGGTCAGGAGCACGTCCAGCAGTGCCTCCCGCTTGCGCCATAATTGCCAAAGCAGCATGGGCGCGAACAGATCCGCCGCCAGAAATCGCCCGCCGAGTGGAACGGCGAGAAACAACATTGCCAGATACGCCAACGCCAGGTAGCCCATGAC
>JAFYIW010000251.1 GCA_017538465.1 Victivallales bacterium | reverse complement strand
TGCGCACGGCATCCGGAATTGGGACCAGCCGCTCCGCCAGTGAGCTGGCGCCAACGCTGGAAATCACTGTTGGGTGTCATCGAAACCGTGGTGCTTTTCCTGTTGGTGATTGGTGGCATGTTCCTGGGATGGTTCACTCCGACGGAGGCCGCGGCGGTCGGCGCCGCCGGCGCCATGGGCATCGCCATTTTCCGGAAACGCCTGACTTGGAAGGTGCTCTGCCGTTCCATCCAGGAGACCTTGCGGACCAGCGTGATGATTATGATCATCATTGCCGGGGCAATGATCTTCGGACGCTTCCTGGCCGTCACCGGCATCCCGGACGGCATTGCCGGAACACTCACCGGCCTGCGCTTGCCCGGATGGTGCATATTGACCTTCATTCTGATTTTCTTCGTGATTATGGGAACGGTGGTTGACGCATTGGCGATGGTGCTGATGACCATACCGATTTTCTATCCGGTGATTCTGAAACTGGGCTACGACCCCATCTGGTTCGGGGTGATGGTCGTCACCGTGGTCCAGATTGGCGTGTTGACTCCGCCGGTCGGCCTGAACGCATACGTGGTTTCCGGAATGATGCGCGATGTGCCCCTGCAGAAGGTCTTCCGGGGATGCATTCCTTTTGTCGGAGTGCTGATTGTCGGTGCCGCCATTCTTACCGTCTTCCCCCAAATCGCCCTTTGGCTGCCTAACCTGATGCTGGGAAAATAACCGCCATGACTCCAGAAGAAAACACCATCATCCTCTGTTGCACGGACTTCTCCGAAAATGCCTCCAAGGCCTTTGACTATGCGGTGGATGCGGCCGCGCGGCGACCGCAGGCCCAGCTGCATTTGCTCAATGTCATCCCGGAACCCGACTCCCAGTTCTGGAAGTCGTATATCTATCAGGCGGATATCGATGTCGATGCCCAGGCAAAACGGGATATCGATGCCAGGGTGGACCAGGAGTACCGCCCCAGAATCCCCGAAGGGGTGACCTTCGTGACGGCGTTCCGGATCGGACGCGACTACGAGAAGATCCTGGAATATGCCCAGGAAATCCACGCGACGCTCATCGTCCTGGGCAGGCAAGGGGCCAATAATTCCAAGTTGCGGAATTTCTTCTTCGGAAATGTCGCCGAACGGGTCGCCTCCCGCGCCTCGTGCGCAGTGCTCGTGGTGCCGCCGGCCAAGTAAAGATTCCTCGCCACGCAAATTTAACCTCAAAAGCTTTATATTAACAAGAACATTTGACGCTTCTCTCGCATCATACTACCAATCTCCTGTCAATTGCCTTCCATGAACGCGAATTTTTACCTCGACAACTCCGATCTCCAATACCATTTCGAACATGCCGGTCTGGCGGATGTCCTGCGCATGCGCGAGGATGATTTCACCCTGAAGGAGTCCTTCCCGGACGCCCCTGCCTCGCTGGAGGAGGCAAACCAGAATTGCCGCGCGAAGCTGGATTTGGTGGGACGGCTCTCCGGCGAGGAGTTCGCGCCGCGCGGCACGCAGGTGGACCGCGACAACGTCCACCTGGCCAATGGAAAGGTGGAATACCCGTACGGCACGCAGGAGAATCTCAAGATTTTGCGGGATAATCATCTGGATGGCGTCACCCTGCCGCGCCGCTACGGCGGGCTGAATCTCCCGACGACCATCTATTCGATGATGACCGAGATGATTTCGCGGGCGGATGCCTCCTTGCAGAACCTGATTGGCCTCCAGTCCATTGCCGAGACGCTCTACCGCTTTGGCAGTGACGAGCAGCGTGACCGGATGCTCCCGCGTTTCGCCGCCGGCGAGGTGGATGGCGCGATGGCTTTGACCGAGCCGGAGGCCGGCAGCGACCTGCAGTCGGTCACCACGAAGGCCGAGCAGGATCCCGCGACCGGGAAGTGGTTTATCACCGGAAAAAAGCGCTTCATCACCAATGGCCGCGCCAAGGCGCTGCTGGTGCTGGCTCGTAGCGAGGAGGGAACTCGCGATGGCCGCGGTCTCTCGATGTTCCTGGTGGAGAGCTGCCCGCAGCTCAAAATCAGCGGAATCGAGGACAAGCTGGGAATCCACGGCTCGCCCACCTGCGAATTGACCTTCGACCATGTGCCAGCCGAGTTGGTCGGGAATCGCCGGATGGGACTCATCCGCTACGTGATGAGCTTGATGAACGGCGCACGCCTGGCGATTGCGTCACAGGCGGTCGGTATTGGCGAGGCGGCATACCGCGCCGCCCGCGAATACGCCGCGAATCGTCGGCAGTTCGGCAAGTCCATCGACCAGATTGGCGCGGTGAATGCCCTGTTGGTCAAGATGCGCACTGCCGTGCTGGCGGGACGCACGCTTCTCTACGAGACTAGCCGGATTGTGGATTTGCGCGACGCCCACGAAGACCGTATCCGCCGCGGAATCGGCACCGATGAAGACAATGCGATGGTGCGCAAATACGGCCAGCTCGCCGATGTCCTTACTCCGATGGCCAAGGCGTTCAATACCGAGATGTGCAACCGCGTGGCCTATGAGGGAATTCAGGTCCATGGCGGCAAGGGCTATATGCGCGACCATCTGGCGGAGCGATACTACCGCGATGCCCGAATCACCAATATCTACGAGGGAACCACCCAGCTGCAGGTCGTGGCCGCCATCGCCGGCGTCAAAAAGCGCACGCTGAATGGCCGCCTGGACGAACTGGCGGCGATGCCATACGCGGGCCGCGCAGCCGAGTTGGCGGCGAAGCTGGCGGATGCTCGCGCAAAAGTCGAGGAGGCCATCCAGAAGGTGGAGAGTGTCCACGATGACACCCGATTCTTCGACCAGATGGCCTTCTCCGTGGTTCGGATCGCGACCATTTCCTTCCTGGGATATCTGTTGCTGGCCGAGACAATCGAGACTCCTGAACGCATGACGCTGGCCGAGGAGTTCCTGGCGGAGTATCTACCCGAACTGGAAATGTATCACACGTATGTGATGAATGGCCGTTGCCCGGATCCGAAGGTGCTGGAGATGTAGCCACATCTTCACCCGAAGCTCTCGCTTCGGGCACAGAACGCCTAGGGATTCGGGGCTTTCGCCCCGAACACAGAACCCGTGTCCTGTGCCCCGGGCGAAAGCCGATGGGATGTGTCCTGTGCCCCGGGCGACAGCCCGGGGGGGAATGTGTCCTGTGCCCCGGGCGAAAGCCCGGGGTTTATAGTATCCCAATGGATACTCCGAAATACTATAGGCCACTACAGCATTCGATGTTGCGCAGATGCTGGAACTGGGATTATTGTTCACCCAGCATCTATATGATTACCATCACTTTGGCAGATCGTTCCAAGCCGCTGTTGGGGAAACTGGTGATTGATTCGCCGCCCAATGCTGCGCCGAGTGAAGTGATGGCCCATGTCGAGCCGACGCCATTGGGGGAGCTGGTTCGAAGCAACTGGGAGGCCATAGCAAGTTTTCATCCCGCCATTCGGGTGATTGGCTTCCAGTTAATGGAAGAGCATCTTCATGGCGCATTATATGTCACTCGACGCCTTTCTAAGCCGCTGGGGAATATCATCGGAGGATTCAAGGGCGGTTGCACCAGCGCCTACCGCAAGCTGTTTCCTGGACAAGGAAAATGCCCACTTTTTGCGGAGGGCTTCCACGACCGGATTCTCTTCCAGCATGGCCAGTTGGATCGAATGCTGAATTATATCCGGGATAATCCACGCCGGAGTGCCGTCAAGCGGCTTTTCCCAGGATATTTCCAGCAATTGCGGGAAATCCGCTTCGGCGATGGCACCTTTGTCGGCGTCGGGAATAACTTTCTGCTGGATGGACCATTCTTCCATCAAATCCAGGCCAGCCGTAGCATCACGGCTGAGGAACTGGCAGAAAAACAGAAAGCGATGCTGTCCGCCGCGGCGGCCGGTGCAGTGGTGGTGTCGCCCTGCATCTCCAAAGGCGAACGCGAATTGGCGCGAATTGCCTTTGAGCATCAGGCATCGCTGATTTCCCTGAAGAACCAGGGCTTTTCACCACTGTACAAGCCATCTGGCGAGATGTTTGATGC
>JAFYIW010000250.1 GCA_017538465.1 Victivallales bacterium | reverse complement strand
TGGGGCAACCCGTTCCAGTACAAGAAGGTCACCAAGTTCACCAGCAAATACTACGTGCACGACGAGAAGAACGAGTCCAAGGTCGGCGACTTGGTCGAGATCATGGAAACCCGTCCGCTCTCCAAACTGAAGCGCTGGCGTCTCGTCTCCATCAAGAAGCACGCGGCCACCGACTAACCCCAAAGCCCAGGAGAATTCACTATGATTCAAATGCAGACCACACTCGAGGTGGCTGACAATACGGGCGCCAAGGAGATCATGGCGATCCGTACCCTCGGGCAAAGCAAGCGATACGCCGAAATCGGTGACATCATCCGCGCCAGCGTGAAGGTGGCACAGCCCCGCGGCGTCGTCAAGAAGGGCGAAGTCGTGCGCGCCGTCGTGGTTCGCACGGCGAAGAACATCCGCCGCGCGGATGGCAGCTACCTGCGCTTTGACCGGGACGCCGCCGTCATCATCGATGACCAGAACAACCCGCGTGGCACCCGCATCTTCGGCGCGGTGGCCCGTGAACTGCGCGAGAAGAACTTCGCGAAAATCATCTCGCTGGCCCCGGAGGTGCTCTAATGGCTAAAGTCAGCATCAAGAAAAACGACACGGTGTTCGTGATTTCCGGCGCAGAGCGCGGGAAGAGCGGCAAGGTGCTTCGCGTGGACCGCAAGGCCGGGCGCGTTTACGTGCAGGGTTTGAACATGCAGAAGAAGACGGTGCGCCGCAGTCAGTCGAAGCCGCAGGGCGGCATCATTGACGTGGAGGGCCCGATTCACATTTCGAATGTGATGCACGAGGACCGCTACCGCGCCCGCCGTCAGGCCTCTGCCACTTCCGAGCAAAAGTCCTAAAGGAGAGGCAGCAACATGATCACCAATTCCCTCTACGAACACTATCAGAAGGATGTCATTCCCCAGCTCAAGGAGAAGCGCGGATACACGAATCCGATGCAGATTCCGAAACTGGTGAAGGTCGTGCTCAACACCGGCGTCGGCAGCGACAAGGACCGCGAGAACCTCACGGCGGCCGCTGACACGCTGGGGCAGATCACTGGCCAGAAGCCGGTCATCACCAAGAGCACCAAGAACATCTCGAACTTCAAGCTGCGCGCCGGCATGAGCGTTGGCGCCAGCGTCACCCTGCGCCGCGAGAAGATGTACAACTTCCTCTATCGGCTCATCAACATCGTGCTCCCCCGCGTCCGCGACTTCCGCGGCATCCCCGCCAAGGCCTTCGATGGCGCCGGAAACTACACTTTCGGCCTCAGCGACCAGTCCGTGTTCACCGAAATTGACATGGACAAGGCCAAGTACACGGTGGGCATGAACATCACCATCGTCACGACCGCCAGGACCGACGACGAGGCACGCGACCTCCTCTCGCTTCTGGGACTGCCGTTCGCCACGAACTGAGGAGGAATACCGCTGTGGCTAAGAAGAGTCTGATTGTCAAATCCCAGAGGACGCCGAAGTTCTCAAGTCGCGCCTATACCCGCTGCGAGCGTTGCGGCCGGGTGCGCGCCGTCTATCGCAAATTCCACCTGTGCCGAATCTGCTTCCGCGAATTGGCCAGCAACGGAATGATTCCCGGCGTGATGAAGGCAAGCTGGTAACCAAAGGAGGCATTCAACCATGAGCATGAGCGATCCCATTGCCGATATGCTGACTCGGGTACGCAACGCCTCGAATGCGAAGCTGCCAACCGTGAGCATGTCCCATAGCAAGATCAAGGCCGCCTTGGCCAAGACCTTGAAGGATACGGGCTTCATCCAGGATTTCTCGGAAGAGGATCTTGGGCATAACAAGAAAGCCCTGACTCTCACCCTGAAATACAAGGGCAAGAACTCCACCCCGGTGATCGAGGGAATCAAGCGCGTGAGCAAGCCCTCCCGCCGCATCTACGTCAACTGCGCGGAGATTCCGCGTGTGTTGGGCGGCCTGGGCGTGGCCATTCTCACCACCTCGCAAGGAGTGGTGACCGACCGGACGGCGCGCCAGCGCAACATCGGTGGCGAGCTGCTCTGCTATGTCTGGTAATTCATTCAACACAAGGAGATAGCAGAATGTCACGCATGGGCAAAAAGCCGATCCTTCTGGACCCGAAGGTGAAGGCTGAAATCAAGGACGGCAAGGTTGCCGTCACCGGTCCAAAGGGCACCCGTGAATTGTCGATTCCCGCGCACATCAGCGTGGAATTGAGCGAAGACGGCAAGGAACTGTTGGTGAAACGCGACAGCGATGACCGCAAGATCAAGATGCAGCACGGGCTGATCCGTAGTCTGCTGAACAGCAACGTAATCGGTGTGAACACCGGCTTCACGATCGAACTCGAGTTCGTCGGCGTCGGCTACCGCGCCGCATTGCAGGGCCAGACTCTGACCATGAACCTGGGATACTCCAACCCGCGTGTCTACACGGTTCCGGACAATGTGAAGGTCTCGATGAAGGACCAGACGCACATTACTCTGGAAAGCGCGGACAAGCAGGCGGTCGGCCAGGTCGCGGCGAACATCCGCGCCAACCGCGTGCCGGACGCCTACCATGGCAAAGGCGTGCGCTTTGTCGGCGAGCAGATCACCCTCAAGGAGGGCAAGAAGGCATAATCGTCCATGGCGGGCAGGTCTTCAAAGGCCCTCCTGCCAGATGCCGATTCAGAGCAGCTGCCAACGCGGCCGGGCTGTCGCCTGGAAGTTGGTGGCCGGCCGCCGTGCCACTGCCGGCGGCATAACAAACAGGGACATACACAATGAGCAAACTTTCCAAGAAAGAGCAGCGGGTGCGCCGTCACCGTCACATCCGCAACAAGGTTTCCGGCACGGCCGAACAGCCGCGCCTGTGTGTCTGCCGCACTGGCGCGCACATCTATTGCCAGGTGATTGATGACGAGGCTGGCGTGACGCTGGCCGCGGCGGGCACCGTCGAGAAGGAGTTCCGCGCCCAGAAGCTGGCCGCGAACGTGAAGAGCGCCGAGATCATCGGCAAGACCGTGGCGGAGCGCGCCTTGGCCAAGGACATCAAGAAGGTGGTCTTTGACCGCGGCGGTTTCCCGTATCATGGCTGCGTCAAGGCGGTGGCGGAGGCCGCGCGCAAGGCGGGTCTGGAGTTCTAGTTTCACATCCATAGGGAGAAGTCAATCGTGGCAAACGAAATCGAAGAGAAGACGGTGGCGCAGGCTGAGGCCGCCCCCCGCAGCGAAGAAGCCCGTCCCTCCCGTGGACAGGGCCGTCGTGAGCGTCCCCCCCGCCGTGAAGAGCGTGAGGAGGTCCAGGACGAGTTTGAAGAGCGCGTGATTGTGGTCAACCGTTCCAGCAAGACGGTGAAGGGTGGTCGTAACTTCTCCTTCGGCGCCTTGGTAGTGGTCGGTGACAAGAAAGGCCGGGTCGGCATGGGCTTTGGCAAGGCGAACGAGGCGTCCGACGCGATCCGCAAGGGTGGCGAACAGGCCCGCCGCTATGTCATGAATGTCCCGATGTTCGGCTCGACCGTGTCCCATCAGGTCGAGGCCCGCTTCTGCGCGGCCCGCGTGCTGATCAAACCGGCCTCCAGTGGTACTGGCGTCGTGGCCGGCGGCGGGATGCGTGCGGTTCTGGAGCTGGCCGGCATCCAGGATGTCCTGGCGAAAGCACTGGGCAGCAACAACCAGGTGAACGTGGTGAAGGCGACTTTCGAGGCGCTCAAGAAACTGCGTTCCAAGGCCGATGTCCTGGCGAAGCGTGATGTGAACGCCCTGTAGGGGCTGAACCATTTTGAAGGAGAAGGCAAATGAAGCTTCATGAACTGAAAAACACCTTCAACCGCCAGGCCCGCAAGCGGGTTGGCCGCGGTGATGGTTCCGGCAATGGCCGCACCGCTGGCCGTGGTGACAAAGGCGCTGGCGCCCGTGCCGGCGCAAAGCGTCGCCCCTATTTCGAGGGCGGCCAGATTCCGCTGATTCGCCGTCTGCCGAAGCGTGGATTCAACAACCCGAACCATGTCCTGTTCGAGGTGGTGAACCTGAGCGTCCTTGAAGAGAATTTCGAGGCTGGCGCCGAAGTCAACCGCAAAGCGCTCGAGGAGCGTGGCCTGATTGGCAAGGTTACTCTTCCGCTGAAGATTCTGGCCAACGGAGATTTGACCAAGGCCCTGAAGGTCACGGCAGATCGTTTCTCCGATATGGCGAAGGAGAAGATTGAGAAGGTCGGCGGCTCCGCCACTTACCTGATGCCCTCCTCCGCCGAAGCGAAAGCCGCCCGCAAGGCCGCATTCGTCGCGGCGAAAAAGGCCGCAGTGGCGAAGCGCAAGGCGGCGGCGGAGGCCCGCGGCGAATAATAGCGTTTCCGTTTTTGGGCGGGACGGCCGGTGCCGTTCCGCCGAGCCGTTTCCTGCACGCCGTTCCGGGGATTTCCCGGGTGGCGTGCCGGCCTGAAGTGTCACCCCTCTTACAACTAGGGATTTGCAATGCTTTTTTCGGCATACGTAAATTGCTTCAAGATTCCGGAACTGAAGAAACGCCTGCTGTTTACGCTGGGACTGATCGCCCTGGTGGAATTGGCCAAGACCATTCCGTGTCCAGGTATTGATCCCTTGCGCCTCAAGGAGCTCTTCGCCAATCTGAACAACAATGCGGACAACAGCGGCATCATGGGAATGCTGAATATCTTCAGCGGCGGTGCCATGGAGCAGTTCGCGATAGGCGCCTTGGGCATCATGCCTTACATTTCCGCATCCATCGTGCTGCAGTTGATGACCCCGGTGATTCCCGCGCTGAACAAGATGGTCCGCGAGGGCGAGTCCGGCATGCAGCAGTACAACTTCATCATGCGCGTGCTGACGGTGGTCATCAGCGTCGTGCAGGGCGTGATGTTCTCGCTGGCAATGATGCGCGGCATCGACAATTCTGGCTCGGTGGTGGTGAATCCCGGCATGGGCTTCATTGTGCAGACGGTCATCATCCTGACGGGCGGTGCGATGTTCGTGACCTGGCTGGGCGAGATGATCACGGAGCGTGGCGTGGGCAACGGTGCGTCCCTCATCATCACCATCAACATCGTGGCGCGGCTGCCGCAGGCGCTGACCAGCCTCTACCAGTTGGTCTTCGTCGGCAGTTCGACGGGCGAGAGCCAGCTGACGATTCTGCATCTGCTGATTCTGGTGGTGCTCTTCGTGGCGGTTACGGTCGGTGCCATCATGCTGACCGAAGGCATGCGCAAGATTCCAATCCATTATGTCCAGCAGCGTTCCTTCGGTGGCCGCTCCATGGGCAGCGCCGTGAGTTACCTGCCATTGCGCGTGAACTACGCAAACGTGATGCCGATCATCTTTGCGGGCGCCATCCTCTCCTTTGTGACAATGGGACTGCGCTATCTTGTCGGCGTCACCAACAACAGCAAGGTGGTCTTTTGGTTCTACAGTCTTCTGGACTACGGCTCGCTCTCCTACATCATCATCTATGCGGTGCTGCTGCTGCTCTTCTCCTTCTTCTGGGTGGCCAACCAGTTCAACCCCATCCAGATTGCGGATGACCTCCAGAAGAACAACGGTTACATCCCCGGCATCACCCCCGGCAAGGCCACCAGCGATTTCCTGGATCATGCGATGACCCGCATCACCCTGGGCGGTGCCTTCGGGCTGATGATTCTGGCGGTGATTCCGATGCTGTTGGCGAAGTCCCTGAACATTCCGCACACCATCGGACAGTTCTTCGGTGGCACCAGCCTGCTGATTATCGTGGGCGTGATGCTGGACACGCTGCGGCAGATTCAGACTTACCTGATTAGCCGAAACTACGATGGATTCCTCTCCAAGGGTATCCTGAGAAATCATACCCGAGTCTAAGCCATGATGGCTTGATCTTGATCCCAATATCAAAGCGCCGACGGTTTCGCCGGCGCTTTTGCTTTTTTGGGCAGATTTCCGCCGAACTAAGGAATTCGAGAATGAAACGAGTCTTGATTACTGGCGCGTCCTCCGGCATTGGGCTGGCCACCGCAAGGCGCTTTGCCCAGGAGGGATGGGCGACGATTCTGCTGGCCCGGCGGGAAAATCTCCTGAAGGAAATCCAAGCCTCGTTGCCTGGCGGCGTCAACCGCCATCTGGTGGTGTCTGGCGATTATTCGAAGCCGGAGACGCAGGAGAAGCTCCACCAGACTTTGGCGGGAAGCCAGATTGCCCAGGTGGATGCGCTGGTCAACTGCGCGGGAGTCATCGGTGCCGACCCAATCGTGGGGACATCGCTGGAGAAATGGCGCGTCCCTCTGGACACGATGCTCAACGGCGCCATCTTGCTGAGCCGGGCCATGGTGCCACTGATGGAGCGGGGGGGACGCATTGTGCATGTGACCTCCATTCACGGCGAACGTGCGGAGATGCTCTCCAGCGCCTACGCGACCGCGAAGGCCGCCATCAACCAGTATTGCCGGTGTCTGGCGCTGGAGCTGGCGGATCGTGGCATTCTGGTGAATACGGTCGCTCCAGGCTTTGTGGACACGCCGATGAGTTCGGCGCAAACCGGCACTTCCGAGCTGGAGAGCGACTGGTTCCAGAATGACTACGTGAAGGGACGTCACTTGCCGTTGCGTCGCGCCGCGCAACCTGAGGAAATTGCCGGCGTGCTGTATTTCCTCTGCGGACCGGACGCGACCTACATCACCGGACAGACCATCGTGGTGGACGGTGGTTTGACCATCACCTTCTGAAAGGTTAGAGGTTAAAGGTTAAAGTCCTCCCGATTCCATTCATCCCATGAAAATTGCAGAAGTTGAATTTCATTATCTGGCCGATGATGTCATCCGCGATATCGGCGATGGCAGTCAGGACGCCCTGCTGGTGCATGTGACGATGGATGACGGCAGCGAGGGCTGGGGCGAATGCGAGGCCGCGCCGCTGGTGTCGATTGCGGCGTGGTGTTGTCCGATGTCGCATCTGGCATGCAAGCCACTGAAGGCATCGGTTCTGGGGTTTGAAATCAAGGAGCCGAAGGACATCTACGCACTGACCGAAAAGGTGCGCCGCAACAGCTTTGATTTGCTCCAGGCGGACCACACGCTTTCTGGCATCGACATGGCGTTGTGGGATATGCTTGGCCACAAGCTCGGAGAGCCGGTCTGGAAGCTTTTGGGATACAAGCGGGCTTTCCCGAAGACCGCCTACGCCTCGCAGCTTTTCGGCGATACGCCCCAGCAGACCTATGAGAAGGCGGTTCGCTCACGGCAAGAGGGTTTTCGCGCTGCCAAATTCGGCTGGGGGCCCTTTGGACTGGGATCGGTTCAGGAGGATTGGCAGCATGTCGAGGCCGCACGAGAAGGACTGGGCAACGATTTGGCGCTGATGGTGGATGCCGGGACGGTCTGGGGAAACAATGTCGCCCGTGCGACGGCAATTATTCCCAAACTTTTAGAGTGCAAGGTGGTTTGGTTGGAAGAACCTTTTGCCTCTGGGGCACTCAAGGCATACGCAGAACTGGCCAGGTCTTTTGGTTGCGAGAAGCTTCTGGCGGCGGGCGAGGGCTCGCATAACCCCGATATGGCTTGCAATCTGATGGATTTCGGAAAACTCGGTTTCATCCAGATTGACACCGGTCGCATCGGCGGCATCTCTTCCGCCAAACAGGTCGCCGACTACGCCGCGCAAATCGGGACGACCTACGTGAACCATACCTTCACGACCTCGCTGGCGCTATCCGCCTCCATTCAGCCCTTCGCCGGACTGGAGAATTCCCCTTGGTGCGAGTTCCCGGTGGAGAGTGCGCCTCCTGCCCGTCTGCTCACGAAGGCGCGCATTCTGCCTGATGCCAATGGCGAGGTGCGTCTTCCGGATGCGCCTGGCCTGGGGGTGGATATCAACCCGGAGACGATTGCGCGTTATGGTCGCAAAGTCGAAATTCGCTACGAAGAAAACACGATTTGGAGTACCAAATGAAAGAGATCCGCATTCTGGTCCCGCCGGTGGCGATGCTGACGGCGGATGGTTCGCTGGACGCGCCGAAGATGCAACGGTATTTCCTGTGGATGGCCGACCACGGCGTCAATGGGCTCTTCCTGAATGGCAGCACGGGGCAGTTCAACATCCTGACTTCCGCCCAGAAGGCCGAGACGGTTCGCATTGCCAAGACTGCGCTTCAAAACCGGATGTATCTCATTGCCGGTGCCATCGAGGGTTCCCCCGCGCTGGTGACCGGTCTTGCCAAGGAATACCGCACTGCCGGAGCGGATGCAATTGCGGTCTGCCCCCCGCCTTTTTTCCGCCATGGTCAACCAGGAATTCTGGACTTTATGCGTTCGGTCGCCGACACCTCGCCGCTGCCGGTCTATCTTTATGACATTCCGGCCTTCACCTCGCCAATGACCTTTGAGACCATCGTGGAATTGGCTGCTCATCCCAATATCATCGGTCTCAAGGACAGCTCCCGCGATTTCGCTCGTTTCGAGGCGCTGATTTCAGCCATCAAGGGCACACGTCCCGAGTTCAAAATCTACACCGGAACCGAGGAACTTCTTCTGGCCAGCCTGATGATGGGGGCCGACGGCGCCACTGTCGCCACAGGTGGAATTGAACCCGAGGCCATAATGAAAATCGTATCCCTTTGGAAAGAAGGAAAGATTGATGAAGCACGCGAGATTCAGTTCGCACTACTGCCGCTTATCCGCAAATGGTTTGCCAAGGATTTTCCCGAAGGCTTCCGTGACGCTGTGGCCGGCAAGGGCTTTCTCTAGTCTTCTCGGTGCCGGAGGCACCGGTGACAAACCTGCCATTCCCCGCTCCCCATTTCCCATTCCTCATTCCTCATTCCTATAGGTGGGTATTGTTTTCCTGATAATCTACTTGCTTTTGGCTTTTGCAACAGGCGTCTTTTGCCAACGCAAAATCCATTCTGCCGACGAATACTATGTGGCTGGGCGGCAGGCTGGTGTCCTCCAGATAGCGGGGTCATTGGTGGCGACCATCTTGGGAAGTTCCGCCATACTGGGAAGCATAGAATTCGCCCGTGACAGCGGTTGGGCGGGTGCCTGGATGATGCTCACTGGTGCGAGTGGGCTTTGGGCGTTGTCGTTGTTGGCTCCCCGACTGGTGCGGTTTCATGGCTATAACCTTCCAGAGTTGTTGGGAGAGTTCTACGGACAGACCGTGCAAAAGTGGTCCGCTGGGGTCATCGCCTTTGCCTGGTTGGGCGTGGTCGCTGCACAATTGATAGGTGCGGCCCAGATCACGATGTCGATGTGCGGGGTTGCCTATTGGAAGGGCTTGCTCGCCATTGGAGGAGTTCTCATCTTCTATACGGCGGCTGGCGGGCAGTTTTCCATCCTCAAAACCGATTTGGTACAAGCAATTTTGGTATTGGCGGGAATCCTGATGGTGTTCGGATTCGTGCTGACGCGACCAGGGGCTTTGCCGTCTGCAGAGGGATTCTTCTCCGAGAAATTCTCGATACTGGATCTAGGAGTGTTGTTGCTTACCTACGCAAGTACATTCATGGCTGGACCCGACATCTATTCGCGGCTTTTCTGCACTAGAGACCCTGCCACCAGCAGAAAAGCCCTTTGGATAGCCGCGATGACGCTGATTCCAGTCGGAATCCTGTTGGCCTGCATCGGCATCTATGGCGGGGCGACTTACCCTGAGCATGACGGCTCCGTCCTCTTTGCCATCGCCCAATATGAATTCCATCCAGCGGCGGCGATATTGCTCTACTTGGCATTGCTTTCCGCCATCCTTTCAAGTGCCGACACCACGCTCTTCAATGCTGGCGGGTTGCTGGCGCAGTTTTTCGATGCCGACCTGCGTTCCCTGCGGAGTGTCCGCCGCACGCGCCTTTGCATTGTTCTCCTAGGTGGAATGGCCATCGCGATTGCAATGTTCCTGCAATCCATCCTAACGGTGTTGCTGGGGGCATTGGCCATTTATGCAGGGGCCTTCATCGTGCCCGTGCTCTGGGGACTCTTCGGTCTGCGCGCGAAGCGGGGATACGTGCTGATTGCCATCCTGATCGGCGGGATGCTTGCTTTGGTGGGGAAAATTATCCCTGCGCCTTGGGGACAGGGGCTGGCCATTTGCGCCTTCCTTGCAAATCTGGCACTGCTTTGGGCTGGACGAACCAAGCGAGACCAGTTGAGTCCTGCGGAAAGCGAGATGTCCTCAGCTATTGAACAAAGAGGAGAAAAGTGAGAATGGATACATTTCTGGAGAATTCCCTGCTTCGCATTGAGGTGGATCCCAATCATGGCGGACGCATCACAAGTTTTCTCGGCAAGCAGACTCAGACCGAAATGCTTTGGTATGATGCCATGCGTCTGCCCGTGAATCCCGTCCTGGACTATGATGGCAATTTCGCAGGCGGAATGGATGAGCTGGTGCCATGCGACCTCCCAGAACATGGCTTTCCTGATCATGGCGAATTGTGGACACAGCCTCTTCAGGCGACCTTTGAAGGCTCCCAACTCGTTCTGGAAGGCAAGCTCCCGAAAAGCGGTCTTTCCTACCGACGGGTGATGCATCTTGAATACAACACGCTGATTTCCCGTTATACTTTGGAGAATGCCAGCAGCACGCCACTGGACTTCATGTGGAAACTCCATGCCGCCTTGGCGATTGCTCCGGGCGACCAGCTCGTGGTGCCGGCTCATTGCCAGCAGGCCGCCGACCCGGGCGACTGGTCCAAAGCGGTCTCTGGACTGCCTTGTCATTGGAAGGGTGCCTATGCCATTCCAGAGATGGACGGCACGTCCGATTTCTTCTATTTGACTGACCTGCAAGGCGGCACGATGGAACTGCGCAGGCTGGACGGCCTGCATTTCCGGTGCGACTTCGACACGCGCATTTTCCCATGCGCCTGGGTATTCGCCAGTTTCGGGCGACTCAATGGTTCCCGCACGCTCATCATGGAGCCCTGCACCAACTACCCCGTCGCCTTGGACGATGCGGTCAAGGCGCACTGCTGCGCTCACCTGAAGCCCGGCGAGACTCTCGCCACCGAGGTGCGCTGGAGCGTGTTGCTTGTTTCGTGAATGGGAGTTGCTATGTTAAAAGTGTTGCCCGTTTTCACGGATCCATTCCGCGCGTTTTGAGCAAAACGGAATGGGCTGATGCTCCAGCCCCTGTGTTACATTAGGGGTGGCGCCCTGCAGTCTGCAGTCCTGCCACGAAACT
>JAFYIW010000249.1 GCA_017538465.1 Victivallales bacterium | reverse complement strand
GGTGGTCCCCGATCTTCACGGGGCGGTCAAGGCCTTCCTGGATGAGTTCCATGGCCTTGTCTCGGCCGGCGAGCGACTCGTAGAGCTGGAACGCACGCTGGTCCTGGAGGGCGGCGGCGAAGACCTCGTAATGGAGCGTATCGACGGGGCGACCGTCGGGGCCGGGATAGACGTTGAAGCAGTCTCCGCCAGAGAAGCTGTGTCCGGCCGTGGTGTTGAGCCAGGGGATGAAGAACTCCTGGTGGACGGAATATTGCGAGAACCAGAAGTTGTGTCCCCAGTGGAGGAAGCCCTCCAGTTGATGGGCATAGAGGAGGATTCCGAGGGAGCGGTTTCTCCAGGAGGGCATTCCAAGCAGACGGCTGGGATCGCCGACACCTCCGCCACAGTAATAGACCCACCGTGCCTTGAGGGGGAGGCCGTCGAAGTTGGCCAGATGCGCGGTGTGCGGGATGGGGCGGTAGGTCACGCCCTGGCGGACGAACTCGGGTTCGGAGAGCGCGTCGAAGATGGGGAACTCGTCGTCGGGGAGGTGTTTCTGGAGGCGTCGTAGGCTGTCGCGGTATTTTTCGAGGTCTTTGAGGCCTGGCTCGTCGGAGTTGTGGAAGAAGCACTTTCCGGCGAGGCCCTCGGCGCGGAGGAAATCCGCGAGTTTTGGGAGAAGTTGGTCCAGGAACTCCTGATACTCTGGTGAGTCGGCGGGGGTGTCCCAGCCGAAGCGCCGCACTCCGTTCACGATGATCTTCGGGGCGGCAGTGGCACCCCATTGGGTGAAGGCATGGGCCATCTCGAAGCGCTCGATGCCGCATTGGCGCGCGAGGTCGATGTAGCGTTTCAGGAGACTGAAGTCAAAAGAATATTGGCCATCCTTTTCGTTGATGCCGAGCAGCTGGATGGTTGGCCGCTCGTGCCCGACGGCGGTGTCCAGCTCAGGCGTCCAGAGCGGAGTGAAGGCGACATTGACGCCGTGGTCGGCCATGTCTTTTAGGTAGTTTCCCAGAATCTCCCAGAAGCGTTCCTCGGCGGGGTTGGTATGGTAGTGGCATTCCAGGCAGTCCAAGTAGAACCAAGAGCAGCTCCAGAGCGTCTGCGGGGGCAGGGCGAGCGGGAGGACCTCCAGATCGAGAGATACGGTGACTGGTGGGGCGGACGGCAAGCCCCATGGCGTGGGCACCTCATCCGTGGCGGTGCGTAGCGTGATGGCAATCGGATGATGGCCGGCGGGAGCGTCTGACGGAAGGGCGACGGTTACCCAGAGGGCCTGCCAATGGCGCGCACCCAGGCAAAAGACGTTGTCCCGCGCCAGCGGCATCAGTGGATCGGGGTAGAGTCCGGGTTCCGCGCTGATGATGTCCGGGTCGTCTGGAGAACATGGATTGTCGCAGGGGACGCATTCGACCGAACGGATGGTGATATATGGCTTGAGCGGGGAGGAAATCTCTGGCACCAGGTAAGTGGAACGCGGACTCTTCACCGCAATCTGGAACGACACTCGCTCGCCACGCAAACCATACAGCGGACCGGAAAACTCAGGGGCGTTCAGCTCGCTGGTGAGGAAAACTTTCTCAAGGTCACTCAGCAGACGGACTTCAAATGGAAAAAGTTCTGTGGCGGACATGGCGGATGGAAGTCTCAGGTGGCGAAAAACGAGGGAAATTCAATGAAATTTCACATAATTTACCCCAATTTGAGAAAATTTATTCTTTACGCACTTGAAAAAGAATTAGACGCGATTAAATTAAGAAAGGCTAACAAAATTTCCGAGGTTAGTTTTTGCCTGGTTTTCATAGGTGAATCAGGTGGTCCAGGCAAGTTGCCTCACAATCCAACCAGTCGAAAGGAATTAAAGATGAATAATTTTAAGGCTCTAATTTTGTTTGCGATGCTGTCACTGGCCAGTGTCAGCATGATGGCGGCGGATGAGGTCACGGTGGAAACGGACGAAAATGGCTGGAAGCCGTCGTTGGAATTGAGTGCGGACTATTCGTCCGTGTACATCTCCAAGGGCAACATCAGCAATCCCGATCCGATTCTGACACTGGATGCGAAGGTCGAGCTGAAGGGCTTCTATGCGGAAGTCACCTCCATGATGGACATGAGCGGCTACAACAGCCCGGAGCGCAGTGGCTCCTACACGAACAACCGCAGGTGGCGGGCGGAGGAGATCGACTATGTGCTGGGCTATGCCTACACTTTTGAAAAGGATTTGCTGGGCGGCTTTTCCGACTTGACAGTGGATTTCTCCTGGCAGTATTATCAATATCCGCGCTATCGCGAGGAGGGCGACAAGCGCGAATTGTCCCACTTCAAGGAGATGCCTCTCTGCCTGGGGCTGAGTCTGGACAATGTGCTGGCGTCCTTCGTTGAGGAGGACAGCCCGCACAGCATCGCCCTCTCCAACAACCTCTACTACGACCTGGAGCAATACTACTGGTACACCGAGACCGGCATCTCCTACGGCTACAAATTCTCGGAGAAATTCTCCGGAAGCCTGACCAACACCTGGTACTGGGGCGACAGCAAGTTCAACGGCTGGGGCAAGTCCGCGATGAAGGCCACCGACCTGGTGGCGGAAGTGGACTACGAAATCTGCGACCACGTGACCCTCGGCGCCTACGTCGGCGTCGCCTGGGCGACCAACTCCCACGAGCGTCAGGAATGGAAAGACGATGCGAACAACAACCGCACCAACTGGTGGGGCGGCGTGAAGTGCTCCTTCGCATTTTGAGTTCCAAACAGCACGAAAGAGAAAGTTTACCAATGAAGACATTGCGTGACGCAAAGATTGGCGACACCGTGACGGTCGTCAAGCTACATGGAGAAGGCGCATTGAAGCGCCGGGTGATGGACATGGGCATCACCAAGGGCGTGGAAATCTATGTCCGCAAGGTGGCTCCGCTGGGTGACCCGGTCGAAATCACGGTGCGTGGCTACGAGCTTTCGATTCGCCGTTCAGATGCGGAGATCATCGAGGTCGAGGAGGCGTCGAAGGTGGCGGAACGGTCGGTGTCGGTCGCGTCCAGTCCGGTTGCATCCGCCGTCTCGCAGTCGTCCGATGATTCTCGTGAAATCAAGATTGCGCTTGCAGGCGATCCGAACTGTGGCAAGACCACGCTCTTCAACGAACTCACTGGGGGCAGCCAGTATGTCGGCAACTGGCCCGGCGTGACGGTGGAAAAGAAAGAAGGTCGGTTGAAAGGTCGGCGCAATGTCATCATCCAAGATCTTCCCGGAATCTACTCGCTCTCGCCATATTCGCCCGAGGAGGTGGTTACGCGTACCTATCTCGTGGAGGAGCGCCCCGATGCGGTGATTGACATCATCGACGGGACGAATCTCGAACGCAATCTCTACCTCACGACGCAACTGCTGGAACTCGGCATCCCGACCGTCGTGGCGGTGAACATGATGGACATTGTCCGAAAGAACGGCGACGACATCGACTTCGGCCGCCTCTCGCTTGAACTCCAATGTCCGGTCGTGCCGATTTCGGCGCTTACGGGCGAGGGAGTGCACGAGGTCGCGGCAAAGGCGGTCGAGCTGGCACATGGCGGGGAGACGGCTCCGCGCCCGCATGTCTTTACGGGCAGCGTCGAGCATGCCATCGCGCACATCGAGGAGTCGATTCAGGGCAAGGTCCCGGAGCAGAGCATCCGCTGGCACGCAATCAAAATCTTCGAACGTGACGAGAAGGCGGTTGCAGGCCTCGGCTTCGACTCGGAGCTTCTGGCGCACCTCAATGAGCATGTCGCAGAGTGCGAGAAGGAAATGGACGACGACTCCGTGTCGATTGTGATCGACCAGCGTTACGCGCGCGTGAAGGAAGTCACCGACCGCGCGTTCCGCCGTCGCATCGGGCGCGGACAACTTACGCTCTCCGACAAAATCGACCGCGTGGTGACGAACCGCGTTCTCGCGCTGCCGATTTTCGCGGCTGTCATCTGGCTGATGTACTACATTTCTGTAACGACCGTCGGCTCGTGGATGACCGACTGGGCAAACGACGGTGTCTTCGGCGAGGCGGGTTGGCACCTAACCTGGCCGACCAGTGCCAAAGCGATTGCCTGGAAGGAGGATACCGCCGAGTTCATGGCCGCGCAGGCGCGCATCGAAGCGTTCGAGTCCGCAGGCGATGAGAATGCCACGCGACTCTTCCGCGTCGAAGACTAGGAGACCGGCGAGGTCACCAACTATCCCGTCGCCCTGGATGAATTCCTTGTCGCAAAATTCACGGATGCCGATTCGTTCAGCGCCATTGCACGGGAGGATATCGTCGCGCTCTTCGAGGAAGACGGAACCCCCAAGGACGCCAAGCTTGAAGGCATCACGCTTGTGACGGAAGGCGGCGAACCCGCTCTTCGCGTCGCTGGAGAAGACGGCGAGGAAGCGGCGGTGTTCCCATTCTCCGCCTTCATTGCTGACCGGACCTCCGCCGAGGCGGCACGCGCCGTGTCCGAACCAGACCCCGCAGACTCGGCCAAATACGGCCTGTGGTTCCGCTCTCTGCCCGCCATCACGGACACCTGGTTCTCGAGAATCGGCGTCGCGGAGGACAGCTGGCTGCACAAGCTGGTCTTCGACGTCATCTTTGGCGGCGTGGGAACCATTCTGGGCTTCGTGCCGCAGATCATCGTCATCTTCCTCTTCCTTGGCTTTCTTGAGGATGTGGGCTACATGGCGCGTGTGGCGTTCATCATGGACCGCATCTTCCATAAATTCGGCCTCTCCGGCAAGTCCTTCATCCCGATTCTCGTCGGGATGGGCTGCGGGGTGCCGGCGATTCTGGCCACGCGGACTATCGAGGCGCAGCGTGACCGCCGCATGACTATCATGCTGGGGACCTACATCCCCTGCGGGGCCAAGGCCGCCATCATCGCGATGTTCGTGCCGGCTTTCTTCTCGCGCAGTGCGTGGGTGGCGTCGGCGATGTATTTTTCCGGCATCGGCGTCATCGTTCTCGGCGGACTGATTCTGAAGAAGTTCCAGGCCTTCGCAGGCGATCCCGCGCCCTTTGTGATGGAGTTGCCCGCCTATCATCTGCCGACTTTCTACGGCATTGTCCGCCACACCTGGGACCGCACCAAAGGCTACGTGATCAAGGCCGGAACGATCATCTTCGCGGCCTGCACGGTCCTCTGGGTGCTGATGCACTTCAGCTGGGGGCTGCACTACGTTGATAGCGCACTCGACCAGTCGATGCTCGCCTCCATCGGCAACGCGCTCAAGTGGCTCTTCGCGCCGCTCGGCGTCGGCAGGGACTGGGCCGGCGCGGTCGCCTCCGTCTCCGCCGAAATCGCCAAGGAGCAGGCCACCGCCACGCTCTCGATGCTCGCCGAGCCGCTCGAGGTCGCCGGCGGCACGGTGCCGCAGCTGCGCGCGCTCTTCATGCGAATGAACGGCGCGGGCCTCGGCACGCTCGCGGCCCTCTCCTTCATGCTCTTCAACCTCTTCAACCCGCCCTGCATGGTCGCCATCGCCACGGCCTTCCGCGAGATGGGCAGCGCGAAGTGGGGTTGGATCTGCGTTGGCTTCCAGTTTCTCCTCGGCTACGCCATCGCGCTCTGCACCTACCAGATCGGCGCGCTCTTCATAGCCGGGCACTTTGGCTTCTGGACCGTCGTCGCCTTCGCGCTGATCGTGTGGGCGCTCTACCTGATCTTCCGTCCCGCGCCAATCATCGACGAGGAGCACAAGGATTAATGCAGAATGCACAATGCAGAATGCAAAATGCACAATGGTTTTCGACTTGCGACTGACAGGAGTCTGAAATGACCTTTGCACCGTACATCATCGGCGCCATATTCCTGGCACTCTTCATTCTGGCCGTCCGCCGCATCATCCGCAAGGGTTCCTGCTGCGAGTGTCACGGCGACTGCGGCTGCTGCGGAGGTTCTGCCCTGCAGCAGCCGGCAGGTAAGGCGATTGGACCCGTTGTCGCGCAACGCGTGCTTGCGCTCGACGGCCTCCACTGCGCGCACTGCGTTTCCAGCGTGAAGAACGCGCTCGAGGCCATTCCCGGCGTTGCGGCGGACGTCACGCTCGATCCGCAGCGCGCAGTTGTCCGAATGGACCGCGCCGTTCCTGACGAAACCCTCCGCCGGGCTGTCGAGGAACAGGAGTTCCGTGTCGTCTCCATCTCGTAAAAGACCCCCACTCAAACTGGCAACTGTCCAACTTACCAACTAGAACTAGCCAACTAGAACTGGCCACTGGAACTGGCCACTGGAACTGGCCACTGGAAATTCCCAACTCTCTTATGAACTACACCAACCACACCCTCGCGGCCGCCGCGCTGTGCGCCGCCGCCGCAATCGGAACCACCGCGTTCGCGGAAGCCGAACTCCCGGAAATCGCCGTCGGACTCGACTACTGCTCGAAGCAGGTCACGCGCGGCCTCATCGACAACGAGGAGGGCATCGTCACCGCATCCGCTTCGATCGGCTGGCAGGGCTTCTCGATCGAAGTCGACGGCATTTTCAACACCACGGACATCGCCGAGGAGGAAGGCTACGACGCCTGGGACAACACCGAGGTCGACTACATCCTCGGCTACGGCTACACCTTCGGCGCCGACGACTACGGTCTGCCGACGGACATCGAACTCGGGCTCGACTACACCTACGAGTGGGACAACGGCGGCGAATACGAGGACGACGACCACATTCAGTACATCCACGCCTCCATCGGCCTGCCGGAGGTCTTCCTCTCCCCGACACTCGCCGGCGAGTGGGAACTCGACGACGTCCACGGACAGTACTACTCCCTCGAACTCTCGCACACGTTTGAGTTTGTCGCGGGCGAGGGCGAGGACGCCGACCCCGCTGTTGGCCTGACGCTCTCGCTCGTCCAGGGCCTCGCGGACAAGAAGTACAACGAAGACGACATGGAGAAGGACTTCTGGGCCTTCCGCGACACGACCCTCACCGCCACGCTCGACTGGGTCGTCACGGACAATTTCACCATCTCCCCGTATATCGCCTACAGCGACACCTTCGCGGGCCCCGTCCGCAACGCGGCCAAGTGCGAGAAGCACGATGACGCCGGCCACATCTACGGCGGCGTGGCCGTCACGGCATCCTTCTAGCAGCCATTTCCTGCGCCGACACGTGTGCGCATGGCAAATCCGACAGCAACTCCAACAACGTTAACACTGGTGCCCCGGCGACGGTTCTGCCCGTCGCCGGGGTTTTTTCGCCGCTTGAAGCCCCGATGTGGTATCATTGCCTTATTCGCTGACAAGGAGAAGACATGGCACAAGCTGAAACCCCGATTAAAACCTTCGACCTCGACGAGCTCCTCAAAATCGAGGCGCCGCCGCCCCCCGCCGACTTCGACGAGTTTTGGCGTCGAACCTACCGCGAAGCCACGGAAAAAGTACCGGCCTACCGCGTGGAGCGCGAAGTGTGGTCGCCAACCGCCGGAGTGAAAATCCTCCAGCTCCGCTTCACGAGCCACGACGGCTTCGACATCGGCCTCTGGGGCCGCTCCCTCTACTTCGAGGGCATCCAGCTCAACCTGCTGCGCAACGACGTGAAGGACGACGCGTCCGGCGTGCAGGTCGGCATCTACAACACGGTCAAGGGCTCATACGTCTCTTCCACCTGGTACGGCGAGTCGGTGACCGGCGCATCGGTTCAAGGCCGTAGCTACAGCAGCCTGGGCGAAATCACTCCCACGCAGATGAACTTCATCCCCAAGACCACCTTCAGCTACACCCCATCGGAGTGCTCGAGCCCCAAAGACCTGACCGAAACCGACATCACCTTCAATTCGGCCACGCTGAACTGGACAGGCTATCAGGACAGCTACGACCTGCGCTACAGGAAGAAGCCCCTTTACTTCGAGGACTTCGAGAACGGCCTGCCTACCGGTTGGACCACCATTGACAATGACGGCGACGGATACGACTGGCATTCAGAGTCAAACTATGCT
>JAFYIW010000248.1 GCA_017538465.1 Victivallales bacterium | reverse complement strand
TTCCAGGATATCATTGATGATGGGTTGCAGGATGGCGGCCCGCCAGCCAGTTAGGAGTCTGCTTTGGATCGGCTGGTTTTGGAGGGTCTGGAGGACGAGCGCCTCGGCATCATGGCGGGCACCCAATAGCGTGGAGTCGATATGCCGGGCTTCCGCACGCTGCCGAATCAAAGACAGGATGCGGGCGGTATGCTGGTTGAAGTAGGCTTTGCGGGCGGGGGTATTCAGCGGATTTTGGGGTTCCGGAAGTTCCGGAGGCGCGACGGGGTGGCTGTGAATCGACAGGATGTCGTTCTGGAAACGCTTGACGATGGGTTTGACGATGCGCGGAAGCCGCATGATTTCGGCAGGGGTGATGGCATTGGACAAGGCAAGCCGTATAAGCGCCTCGTCGGGGAGCAGCCGATTGCGCGAGAGGTCATTGGCTTGGGCGGTCTCCTCACGCCATTTTGCCAGGGCGCGGATGCGTGTGCGTGGTAGTTCGCCGCGGATGCGTCGATAGCCGCCGATGCGTCGCCAGGCCAGGCTGGGATCAGCTTCGGTGTAAAGCTCGGCTTGGCCGAAGAGCTGCATTTCCTCCAGGAAGCAGTCATAGTTGCCATGCTGACGCATTTGAGCGACAATTCGCTGAAAAGCCTCTGGCAACAACACGACATCGTCCGCCGCATAGGCGAGTTGCTGGGCAGTCAGGGGACGTTGTGTCCAGTCGCTGCGGGTTTCGGATTTGTCCAGGGTGATTTGAAATATCGTTTCCATGACAGATTTGAGGCTGGCATTTGCAGCATGGCCACAGAAGCCCATCGCAATCTGGAGGTCGGCAACTGCGGCGGGGCGGCAATTCTCATAGCCTCCGCAGGTACGCACGAGGATGGGCAGGTCGTTTTTTCCGCTGAAGACGACCTTGATGCGGGCGGGGTCGGTCAGGAGGGTGCGCAGGGGAGACCAGTCGGTGATGGTAAAGGGATCCACCAGCGCACAATTCTCCTTGTCCACTGCCATCTGCAGCAGCGCCAATCGTGGGTAATAGGTACGGGTCCATTCGAACTCGGTGTCGATTGCCACAGGGGATCCGGCTGGCAGGGAAGCGATATATTTTTGGAATTCAGTATCTTGGGAAATCCAGATGGGCATATTGAAGAACTCCGGGCTTTCGCCCGGAGCACAGGACACCTTCGGGCTTTCGCCCGGAGCACAGGACACCTTCGGGCTTTCGCCCGGAGCACAGGACACCTTCGGGCTTTCGCCCGGAGCACAGGACCCTCCGGGCTTTCGCCCGGAGCACAGGACACTTTACAGGGTGGCGAGTTTGGGCATTTCGTTGAGGACGATCTGCTCGGCCTCGAGGTTCCAGAGGCCGTTGTGGCGCTTGCAGGCGTCGTCGAGCTTGGCGAAGACGGGGTCGGTCTTGCCCTTTTCGGCGAAGTCGGCGATGGCGGTCAGCGGGAAGTCCTGGTGGGTGTAGATGAGCTTTTTGCCGCCCTTGATGTTCGGGAGGTTGAGGGTGGTGTCCCTGGCCGCGGTGAGGCCGCCGACGTGGGTGATCATGATGGCGGGATTCAGCACGCCTTCGCCCATGAGCTTGAGGGCCTCGCGGATGTCGTCGGTGTTGCCGCCGGAGGTGCCGACGATGTGGGTGCCGGCGTAGTGCACGTTGTAGAAGTTGAACTTCGCGGAGAACTTCGGGTCTATCGGGCCGGCGAAGAAGTCCAGGCAACCGCCACGGGCGAGGATGGCGTCGCCCTGCTCGACGACGGCGGCGACGGGGGCCAGCACGAAGACATCGTCATAGCCAGTGCCGCCGGAGAGCGCCATGAGGGTGTCCACCGCGTCGGGCTTGGAGGTGTCCTGATAGACCAGCTTCACGCCGTGCTTCGCGGCGTCCTCGACGGTGAGGACGGAGGCCGCGCGGTCCAGGCGGTCCTGCGCGATGTCGGTCACGACGACCAGCGCGGGCTTCATCGGGCCGTGGACGAGGTAGTCGATGAGACCGAGGCCCATCGGACCGGCGGAGGCCAGGCAGGCGCATTTGCCGCCTTTCTTCACGCCCATGGTGTGCTCGTAGGAACCCGGAGTCTCCATGCGATACTGCGCGTGGCAGGCGCCGATGAGGCAGCTCATGGGTTCGGAGAGGGAGGCCATGAAGAAGGCGTCGCCCTTGTATTTGAGGAGGCAGTCCATCTCCATCACGCAGGATGGGATGCGCACGAAAGTGGAGTCGCCGCCGATGGTGGGGAAGGAGTAGCCGGGGGCGTCGAGAGAGCCTTTGTAGTTCATGGCGGGCTGGATGCCGAAGCGTTCGCCAGGCTGGAATTTGTCCTGCCACTTCTTGCCGACTTCGCGGATGACGCCGCAGAACTCGTGGCCGACGATGGTGGGGTTGGTGGCGCAGTCGTTCGGCACGCGCTTGTGGGCGGGACCCTGTTCGGCGGCCTTGAAGGTGGACATGCAGATGGAATCGGAGACGACCTCGGCGATGATGCCGTCGTCACCGCATTCGGGCAGGTCGAAGGTCTCAAGGCGGAGGTCGTTCACGCCGTAAATGCGTAAAGCAGTAGTTTTCATTTTCAGTTTAAAGGTTAAAGGTTAAAGGTTAAAGGTTAAAGTCAAATTTAAAAGGGTTTTAGGCTCAGGACTTTGCCCCAGCCGAGGTAGCCGTCCCATGGACAGTTGGATGATTTGGAATGGAAATTGTTTGTATTCAATAAGTTATCTGCATTTAAATCCAATTCGACCTGAATGGACGGCACTTCGATGCCGAGGATTCTCGCGGGACCGGCGGTGAGGCGGTCAAGGAATGCCTCCCAGGTCATCAGGCCGGATTTGACGAGGAGTTGGTAGCAGACCGGGAAAGCGGCCTCCAGCCCGATGATGCCATTAGGGGCCTGGTCGAAAGGCAGGGCTTTTTCCTCGGCGGTGTGCGGCGCGTGGTCAGTGGCGATGGCGGCGAGGGTGCCGTCGGCTACGGCGGTCAGGAGCGCCTGCCGGTCGCGCTCTTCGCGCAGCGGCGGCGCCATCTTGGCGTTGGTGCCCCAGCGGGTGACGGCCTCTGCGGTGAAGGCCAGGTGATGCGGGGTGGCTTCCCCGGAGACGGGCAGGCCGTCCTTCTGCGCATCGCGCAACGCCTCGACGGCCTCGGCGGCGGAGAGGTGCTGAAGATGGAACCGCGCACCGGTCTCGCGGGCGAGCTCGAGGTCGCGGGTGGCGAAGTCGATTTCGCCACGACGCGAGGAAGTCGGGTCTTCGCAGTGGTCGATGAGCAGGAGACCGGCCTCGGCGGCGCGATAGGCGACTTCGCGCATCACGCCAGTGTCCTGCGGCGTGGAGCCGTCATCGGAGAGGGCAATCACTCCAACGGCCTTGAGTGCGGCGGCGTCCACGGGTTCCTGCCCCGCGCGCTCACGCGTCATGCAGGCGCATTGGATGACTTGCACCTGTGCGTCCCGTGCAAAGCGTTCCTGCATGGCGAGCCAGCGCTCCACGGTGTCGGTGGGCGGCGTGGTGTTGGCCATGGCGACGATGGTCCCGAAGCCGCCGGCCTTGGCGGCGGCGGTCTCGTGGGCGATGTCGCCTTTGGCGGTCTGGCCAGGCTCGCGCAGGTGGACATGCAAGTCGATGAACGCAGGAGAAATCAAAGGTTAGAGGTGAGAGGTGAGAGGTACCCTGGTTCTCGCTCGCGTGCGAGCGAGCTAAATTTGCGAGGCCGAGAGCAGATGGGTGGCGATGGCGAAGTAGATGACCAGCGTAAAGGCGTCCACGATGGTGGTGATGAGGGGACTGGCCATCAGCGCGGGATCCACTCGGCAGAGCTGGGCGAGGATGGGCAGGGTGCATCCCATGAGCTTTGCGAAGACCACCGTGCACAGGAGCGTAAGGCTCACGATGAGGTTTACGTCAAGCGGGGCGCTTTTCTGGAAGAAGTAGATGCGCAGGAAGCTCACCACGGCCAGAACGATGCCACACAGCATGCCGACGCGCAGTTCTTTCCAGAGTACGGACGGCCAGTCGCGCGGGACAATCCCGCCATTGCCGAGGTCGCGCACAATCAGCGTGGAGACCTGGTTGCCGCTGTTGCCGCCGGTGTCCATCAGCATCGGAAGAAAGGCCGCCAGCATCACCATGTGGGAGAGCAGCTCGTTGTATCGGTTGATGATGACGGAGGTCACGGTGGCGCCCACCATCAGCAGAAGGAGCCACTTCACGCGGTTGCGCGCCAGCTCCCAGACGCTGGTGTCCAGATAGGGCTTCTCGGACGGCGTCAACGCGGCCATCTTTTCGATGTCTTCGTTCTTTTCCGCGTCGATGACGTCCATGATATCGTCGGAGGTGATGATGCCGACGATGCGGTCCTCGGTGTCGAGCACCGGCATGGCCGTCAGGTCGTATTTCCGGAAGTCGGCGGCGACCTCCTCCCGGTCGTCGTGGGTGTGCGCGCAGACGTAGTTGCGCTCCATCACGTCCTCGACGCGGGCGTCCTCCGGGGAAAGCAGGATGGTCCGAAGCGAAATGATTCCGGTGAGGTGCCGCGTGGCGTCGGTGACGTAGCAGGTGTTGATGGTCTCCTTGTCCACGCCGTTCTTCCGGATAAACTGCAGTGCCTCCGCACAGGTCTGCGAGCCGAAGAGACAGATGAACTCCACGGTCATGATCGAGCCGGCGGAGTTCTCCGGGAACTGCAGGAATTCGTTGATCGCCCTGCGCTGGCTGGGGTCCTGGACCTTGTCGATCAGCGTGCGGACGATGTTCGTGGGCAGTTCCTGAATGACGTCAACCGCGTCATCGACGAACATCTCGTTGAGCAGCGCGGCGGTCTCCTCCAGGGGGATTTGCTTGAAGATGTCCTGATGCGCCTCGCGGCTCAGATAGGTGAATACTTCCGCGGCCTGCTCTTTGGATAAGATGCGGAAGGCCGCCAGCATCGGCTTGGGCTCCATCTCGCTGATCTCGTTGGCAATGTCAACGGGATTGGCCTCCGCCAATTTTGCCCTGATTGCCTCAATCCTGCTCGCAGTGAGCTTTCCGGAATCGATATTTTCTTTTTGGAGCAGTTCTTCCAGCATGGGCAATATCTCCTTAGCCGCCCAAAGGCGGCATTGCCGTGGGTGAGTGCAGGACATACCGCGGAGA
>JAFYIW010000247.1 GCA_017538465.1 Victivallales bacterium | reverse complement strand
TTTGCCAAAACGCTTAGTGGCAGCCTGGAATGCGACGCCGACCTCAGCCACCCGGGAAGATACCCCATCATCCAGGGAACGCTGAGCACAGACTGCAATCACACGCTGCATTTCCAAAATGGCATATTAACCGTCCGGAAATGCCACCAAGAGGTGCTGTTCTCCCCCGCCGACCATGCCGCCGCACCCGCCCATGGCACAATCGTCGTGAGAGTCGGCGACTCCCGGCAGGGCATTTCCCTGCGGGAATTCACAGCGGACGAGACGCTCTTTGGCGACCTCGACGGAGCGCTACAAGCCCTTCAAACGGACGGCATTCTGTGGCTTGCTCCGGGTGAACACGACCTGCCCAACGGCCGTCTGCGCCTGTCAAGGAACCTGGAACTTCGCTGCAACCAGGCCGAGGAAACAGCGGCCACGGTCCGTCTGCATGGCACCCTGACTGCGTCTCCATCGCTTGACCGCCTCACATTGGCGAATCTGGAAATTCTCGGAGACGCGATGGTGCTGAATCTCCAGGCGGCCGCGCCGGAATTGGAGTTCACGGCACTAGAATGCGTTTTCGCCGCAGACGACGCGGTTCGGCTTGCGTCCTTCCGGCGAGCATCCTTCGATACCGTAGATTTCCTCTTCCGCAACTGTGGACTTCGTTTACTGCCCGCCGCAGCTGCCGGGACCTTGGAATTGCGTGACCTCACCTTCACCCATGAGGACGACACGCAGGAATACTGGCACATCTACTGCGAAAACGCCCAGCTGGCCGGCAATGACAATACATCCATTAAATTGGAAAACTGTGTCTTCGATGGCATTTTTCTGACAGTGGAAGCCCCCGAGTTGCCACTCATCAAGGAACACATCCTCGATGGCGAGGACGACGAGTGTACAGCCGGCGTCACCTTCCAGCCGTGACTCCCTCCCAATCCGCATGGCGGTCAAGGACGTTTCCCAAAGCCGCCACGCGGATGCGACAGGAAGCACGAAGGCAATCGTCCACTTTTCCCTTCAAAGTCCCTACAAATTCCATTCTATGCAATACATTATAATGTTTACCCAACTTCCACCATAAATACAATGGGACAACTATGTCAGAACTTGAAGAAAAATCCATGACCTCCGCGCCGACCGACTTCATTCGGGATATCGTGCGTGAAGACCTTGCCTCGGGGAAATACACTCCCGACGACATTCGGACACGTTTCCCGCCCGAACCCAACGGCTACTTGCATATCGGCCACGCAAAGGCCATTTGCCTGGATTTCGGCATTGCCAAAGAATTTGGCGGAAAATGCAACCTCCGCATGGATGACACGAATCCTGGCAAGGAAGACCGCGAATACTACGACTCCATCCAGGAGGATATCGCATGGCTGGGATACGAGTGGGATGGCGAGGTGAAGTTCGCCTCGGACTACTTCCCGAAAATGTACGAATTCGCCATCATCTTGATCAAAAAAGGACTGGCCTACGTGGACGACCAGAGCGCGGAGGAAATCCGGGCCACCCGCGGAACCCCTTTCGAGCCGGGCAAGGAATCCCCTTGGCGCAACCGTTCCGTAGAGGAAAACCTCGACCTCTTCGAGCGGATGAAAAATGGCGAATTTCCAAATGGCTCCAAAACTTTGAGAGCCAAAATCGACATGGCGAATCCGAATATCAACTTCCGCGACCCCGTGATGTATCGCATTCTCCATGAGGCACATCAACGTACTGGAAACCAGTGGTGCATCTACCCGATGTACGATTGGGCACATGGCCTGGAGGACTCGCTGGAGGGCGTCACTCACTCGCTTTGCACCCTGGAGTTTGAAATCCACCGTCCGCTCTACAATTGGTTCCTGGAGCCGTTGCCGATTCCACGCAAGCCCCGGCAGATCGAGTTCAGCCGTCTGAATTTGACCTACACCGTGATGAGCAAACGCAAGCTCCTCCGGCTCGTGCAGGAGAAATTCGTCTCTGGCTGGGACGACCCCCGCATGCCCACCGTGCGTGGGCTCCGCCGCCGTGGCTACACGCCCGGCTCCATCCGCAATTTTGTCGCCTCGGTGGGCATCACCAAATTCAATGGCGTAACCGATGTTGGTATTCTGGAGAACACCCTGCGTGAAGAGCTCAACCATGAGGCCTCTCGTTACATGGCGGTGCTTCACCCACTCAAAGTCGTCATCACCAACTATCCCGAAGGGCAGATTGAATGGTTGGATGCCGTCAACAACCCCGAAAAGCCCGAGGCCGGCACTCGCCAAATCCCCTTTGGACGGGAAATCTATATTGAGCAGGATGATTTCAAGGAAATCCCCCCGCCCAAGTACTTCCGCCTGACGGTCGGCAAGGAAGTCCGTCTGCGCTGGGGATACTTCATCAAGTGTGATGAGGTTGTCAAAGACGATGCAGGCAACATCGTTGAACTACGCTGCACCTACGACCCAGAGACCCGCGGTGGCAATGCCCCGGACGGGCGTAAGGTCAAAGGTACCATCCATTGGGTCGAGGCCAGCCACGCCGCCACCGCGACCGTGCGCGAATACGACCGGCTCTTCCAGGTTCCCGAGCCCGATGTGGTTCCAGAGGGACATGACTTCACCGAGAATCTGAATCCCGACTCGCTGCGCGTCCTGGAGGATGTCAAAATCGAGGCGGGCCTGGCCAAACTTGCTCCGGAAAGCCGTGTGCAATTCGAACGCCAGGGCTACTTTGTGGCGGACCGCTACGACCACAGCGAGGCCAAGCCCGTCTTCAACAAGATTGTGGGCCTGAAGGACTCCTGGGCCAAAATCGTCCAGAAGGAAGCAGGGAAATAACGCTTCTTCTTTCTTCCGCAAGAAATCGGGATATCATTGCCCTGATTGGAATCATGAACATCTACGACTTCCGAGAGCAAGTTGCTTTGGTGACTGGCGGCACCCGCGGCATTGGGGCGGCAGTCACCAAGGCGCTTTTGAAAGCCGGCGCAACCGTGGTAGCGACCTACGCCGGAAACGCCACTGCCGCCCAGAAGTTTGTGGACACCCTTCCCGATGACCAGCGAGGTCGCCTGGAAACCGACGCCTTTGATGTCGCTGACACCGCGCAGGTGGAAGAATTCTTCCAGCGCTTCGACCAACAACATGACCGCCTTGATGTCACTGTGAATTGCGCCGGCATCCGTCAGGATGGCGTGGTCGCCATGTTGCCCAAGGAATCCTGGCAACGCGTGCTGGACGTGAATCTCGGCGGCGCATTCCATGTCTCAAAGCAAAGCGTTCTGCGCATGCTTGCCCGCCGCTATGGACGCATTGTGCTGTTGACTTCCCCCATGGGACGTATCGGCTGGCTTGGTCAGGCCAACTACGCTTCCTCGAAGGCAGGGCTGGTAGGATTCTGCAAAAGCCTGGCCAAAGAGGTCGCCCGACGCGGCATCACCGTCAACTGCATTTCCCCTGGTTTCATCGACACAGACTTCATCGGCAATCTGCCACCGGAGCAGAAGCAGGAATACGTCAAACTGGTTCCCATGCGGCGCTTCGGCACCCCGGAGGAGGTCGCAGACGCCACGCTCTACCTGGCCAGCCGCTCGGTCTCCTACATTACCGGAACCGTCCTCGAAATCTCCGGCGGACTTTAATTCAATGGGAAATGTGCGGCATTCGCCGTACAGCCATCGCACCATCCTGATTTTTCACCTCGGAGCAATCCGGATTCCCCCCCAATCCACAACCCAATAGGAAAACACGAAAAATGGCAAAGAAATGCTGGTTGGCTGTGATTTTCGCGCTGTGCGCGTTCACCATGGTTGGCTGCAACCGAAACCATGCCGATGGCGGCAATGGCGCACGGAAGAAAGTCCTTCATGTCTATATCTGGTGCGATTATATCTCTCCAGAGGTGATTCACAAATTCGAGAAACAATATAATTGCCGAGTGCAGCAGGACATCTTCGACTCCAATGAAACCATGTTAGCCAAGCTTCAGGCGGGCGGCACTGGATACGATGTGCTCTGTCCGAGCCATTACCTCATCAATAAGATGGTTGCCACCAACCTTGTCGTCAAATTGGACAAAAGCAAACTGCCCAACCTGTCTCACCTGGACGAAACGGTCACGGAAAAACTGGACAGTTTCATTCTGGACTATGCAGTGCCTTATTTTGTCTCCTACACTGGAATTGGCTACAACAAACAGGAGGTCAAGAATTTTGAGCCCAGCTGGGACATCTTCAGCCGAACTGACCTGAAAAACCGCATGACCTTACTGGATGACCACTCCGAAATCATCGGCGCCGCCGCCAAGCATCTCGGCTACACCGCCGCAGAACTTGACGACCCTGTCAACGGAGACGCGAAGATGGACGAGGTGGTCAAACTGGCTTTGAAATGGCGCAAGAACATCATCAAGTTTGACAACGAGCAATACAAAAACGGGCTGGCCACCGGCGAGTTCCTGGTGGTGATGGGCTACTTCAGCGACCTAAGCCAGATTGTCGAGGAAAATGAAGAGCTGGCCCTGGCCATGCCGCCCGAAGGCTGCATGATGAGCTGCGACATGCTCGTCATCTCCCCTGACGCGAAAGAGCCTGAACTGGCTTACGCCTTCATCAACTTCCTCCACGATCCGGAAAACGCCGCCCAAAACATCACCGACGTGTGCGCCTACTGCCCCAACCGCGACGCAATTCCGCTGCTGGATGACGAAGTTCTCGCCAATGACGCGATCTTCCTGGACGAATCGATTCTGAGCCGTTCGGAGTTCATGCCCGAACTCTCTCCCGAGCAGGAGGAGCGCCACCTCGACTACTGGCAGAAGATCAGGGCCGGTGACGCCTCGAAATAAGACGTAATTGGCGGCATGCCTCCGCCCCTCCCTGCGGTCCTCATTCCTCATCCCTCATTCCTCATCCCTCATTTGGTTATGTCTATCCGCGTTCGTTTCGCACCTTCCCCGACTGGACAGGTTCACATTGGTAACATCCGTGCCGCCATCTTCAACTGGCTGTATGCCCGTCATGTCGGCGGAACTTTCCTGCTACGCGTGGAGGACACCGACCTGGAACGCTCCACCCCTCAGGCCATCGCCGCGCTCCTGGAGGTCATGGAATGGCTTGGGCTCGACTATGACGAGCCGATTTTCTACCAGACCACCCAGGCGCAGAAGCATATCGCGGCCGCCCGGGAGATGCTTGCCAAAGGCTTCGCCTACGAAGACAAAAAGGGGGGCGACACTCCTGCATTGCTTTTCCAATTCCCATACGACACCACTGGCATGGACGGCATTGAGGAAGCAGGCATCCAGGAACTCGCCCTTCATGAGTCCGCTCCCCTGAAAATCAGCCGCAAGGGCGTGGATTTCGCAACGGTCTCTCCCAAGGGACGCCCTGCCCCAGGCGGTGCCACTCTCGCCGGCTTCAAGGACCTCAAGGCCTTTGATGCCGAAGGCAAACCAGTTTTCGACCTGAACGAGCATTTGGACGAAGTGCTCAAAAATGGCGCCGTCTTCGAACTGCCTGACGCACGGAAAATCACCTATCTGCGCCGCACCATCTCCTACACCGACCTGGTCAAGGGACGCATGACCAAGCCATTGGATGCCCTCAAGGACTTCGTCATCGTGCGCAGCGACGGCTCGCCCGTCTTCCATCTGGCCAATGTCATTGACGACATCACTCAGGGAGTCACTCACATCATCCGCGGGGACGACCATGTCGAGAATACCTTCAAGCATCTTTTCCTGTTCCACGCGCTCGGCGCCCCGGTGCCGCAATACGCGCACCTGCCGATGATCATCAACGCCCAAGGCAAACCCTACAGCAAACGTGACGGCGACGCCTTCGTGGGGGATTTCCGGGACAAGGGCTTCCTGGCAGACGCACTTTTCAATTACCTCAGTCTTCTGGGCTGGTCGCCTGGCGATGACCGCGAGAAGATGTCCCGCTCCGAGCTCATCGAGGCGTTCACGCTGGAACGTTGTCTGCGCGGTCCATCCCAAATGGACATCCAGAAACTCACGAACCTCAACGGACAATACATCGCCGAACTGCCCGCCGAGCAATTCCAGGCATTGGCGAAATCGCAACTCGCCACCCTCTCCTGGGCAGATCAGGTCACCTCTCCACTCTTCGAGCAGGTCGCTCTTTTCATGCAGAGCCGTGTAAAGCGGCTGGTGGATGTGGCTCAATGGGAATACTTCTTCACGGAATATCCCACCTGGGATGCGACAGTCTGCGAGAAACTCCTGGGCAAGAATCCCGCCGCAAAGGCAGCGTTGGCCTTGCTCCCCGAACGCTTCATCGCCTTGCCAGAATGGAATGCCGCCGCCATTGAACAGACCGTTGAGCAAGTCGCCGAGCAGGCTGGCATCCTGCATGGCAAACTCAATCAGCCCTTGCGAGCGGCCGTGACTGGAACCAACATCGGGGCCGGAATCTTCGAGACCCTCGAACTCATCGGACGGGAACGGACCGTCAAACGCCTTGAGAAAATGGGAGCAGAGGGATAACAACTTCCCCTTCTTTGACTTATGCAAGCCTCTAACTTACCAGTCATTGCGATTGTCGGTCGCCCCAACGTCGGCAAGTCCGCACTCTTCAATGCCATTCTGCGACGACGCGTCTCCATCGTCCACGAGCAAAGCGGCGTCACGCGGGACTGCGTGGCGGCACCAGCCGAATTCCGCCGCAGGCATTTCCTGCTGGTGGACACAGGAGGATTGGGCACGCTCAATGGCGAGAAGCATGTGGACCTCTTTGACGGGATGATCCGCGAACAGGTCACCGAAGTCCTCCAGGATGCCGTCGCCTTGATCTGGGTGGTGAATTGTCAGGACGGCATCACCCCGCAGGACGAGGAGGTCG
>JAFYIW010000246.1 GCA_017538465.1 Victivallales bacterium | reverse complement strand
TTCGGAGTCAGGAAATCCTCCAGGTAATCGTCTTCGGAGAGACTGCCGGTCAGGAATTGATAAAAGGCCTCGCCCCAGGGTTCAACGCCCAGCGCGGGAGCGTTTGCTGGCGTCAGCCCCAGGGTGGCGAGCAGCCGCCCGTAGCATTGGGGAACGCAGGTGTTCCCGATGTCCAAGGCAACCAAAGGGTATTTCATGGCAGTAAGTAAAAAAGACTCAAGAGGCTTCTACAAAAAAACGCCGATGAGACAGTCTTGAACTGTTCATCGGCGTTCTCGCTTTCCCGAAAGGGCTACTTCTTCTGGAGGCTCTGGAGTTTCCTGTTGAGCTCCTCGCGGGCCGCAGCCGCCTTCGCATTGGCCTCGTCCGCCGCCTTCTGGACCGCATCCGCCGCCTTTTCCTCAGACTTCTGCCGGAGGTTCTTCAGCTGGCTGAGCTGCTCGTCCTTCTTCGCCTGTTGTTCGGCGGCGGCCTGGAGCTTCGCGGCGGTCTCGGCGGCGGCCTTCTTGGCGGCCTCGTCATCGGCACGGCGATGCAGCGACTCCAGAATCGCCTGGCCGGACGCATCCTGCTTGTCATCGCCCTGCAGATAGGCGGGAATCTCGCCATTCGCATGGGCGCCGGCAGTGGCCACCTCGGCGGAGGCCTCGCGCACGACATGCAGGAAGAAGTCCTCCAAATCGCGGCCAGGATTGTCCACCACGATCTTTTCGGGTTCCTTGACCCCATGGGCGGCCAGGAAGTTCTTCAATTCCGCAATCGTCTCGGGGGAGAGCCGCGGGGTGATCACCTGCGTCTTGTCCTCCTCACGCAGGATGTCCTTGAGTTCACCCTGGGCGCGGATGGTTCCACCATAGAGCACCATCACGCGGTTGCAGACATCCTGCACATCGGCCAGCAGGTGGCTGCAGAGAATCACCGTCTTGCCGCGGGAGGCCAGCAGACGAATCACATCCTTGACTTCGCGGCAGCCAATCGGGTCCAGGCCGCTGGTCGGCTCGTCCAGAATCACCAAGTCCGGGTCATTCACCAGCGCCTGCGCCAAGCCAATGCGGCGCGCCATGCCTTTGGAGAACTCGCCCACGGGGCGGTCGTAGGCATGGGACATGCCGACCATCTCCAGCAGCTGCGTGGCGCGTTCACGGCGCTGTTCCGTCGGCAGACCGAAGAGCGCCCCGTAGAAATCCAGTGTTTCGAAGGCCGTCAGGTACTTGTAGAGGTAAGTCTCCTCCGGCAGATAGCCGATGCGGCTCTTGATCTCGATGTTCTGCGGATCCTGCCCGAAGATCTTGATCTCGCCGCGGGTGGGATAGAGCAGTCCGAGAATCATCTTGATCGTCGTGGACTTGCCGGAGCCATTGGGACCCAACAGTCCAAAGACCTCGCCCGGCTTGATGGAAAAGTCGATGCCGTTGACGGCCTTGGCCTTCGGGCGTCCCCAGAAGTCCATGAAGATCTTCGTCAGACCAACGGCTTTCACCACGATTTCTTCGTTCTTTTGTGCTACCATGAAAATCTACCCTGGAGAGTTGGAGTTGGAAATGGAAAGTCCACGTCGCGTCTGCGGAGGAGGACTCAATTCACGGCCTTTTCCGCGCCGGCGCCGGGCTGCTGATTGAGCGCCTCGCCAGAACGCACCAGACGCGCACTATTGAAAATCACCAGCAGGCTGGAAGCCGTATGGATCAGCGCAGCGCCAACTGGCCCCAATGCGCCCGCGATGGCAAAATATACACCAATCGTAATGAACGTCAAACCAATGGCCAGATTCTGGTTCATCAGCAGACGGGTGCGGCGGGAAAGGCCGATGAAGAACGGGATGCGTCGCAGGTCGTTGTTCATCAAGGCGATGGAAGCGGACTGCACCGCCACGTCCGAACCGATGGCGCCCATCGCCATGCCGATGTCGCCAGCCGCCAGAGCAGGCGCGTCATTGACGCCGTCACCGACCACCGCGACAATCGCGCCAGTCTGTTTCAGGCCCTGGACCACCTTCGCCTTCTCTTCCGGCAGACAACCCGCATAGACCTCCGTGATGCCAATCTGGCGGGCGACCACATCGGCCACCTTCTGATTGTCACCCGTGACCATGCAGCAGTGCTCCACGCCCAGTTCACGCAATTCCTTCACCGCCTCTCCGGACACCTCGCGGATGGCGTCATGCAGGCCAATCCAGCCCAGCGCCACGCCATTGCAGGCAACCGAGACAATGGACATCCCCTCGCTCTCCGTCGCCTCATGGCTTTTGTCCAGCATGGAGACGTCAATGCCCAAATCCGCCAGCCAGGTTTGGCGTCCGACATAGCATTGCTGTCCATTCACGATGGCCGAGACGCCCTTGCCGGCGACCTCTTCGTATTTTTCCGGCACCAGCTCCTCAATTCCGACCTTCTGGGCCAGTTGCTTGATTGCCACTGCCGTCGGGTGGTTCGAGTGGTGCTCCACGGAGACCGCGACCTGCACCAACTGCGCCAAATCCCCTTCCTGGACCGGCTCCAGCCGTGCAACCTCCAGATTTCCCTCGGTCAGGGTGCCGGTCTTGTCAAAGATGATGGCCTTGATTTTCGCGACCAGCTCCAGCTGGGCGACATCCTTAATCAGGATGCCCAGGCGGGAAGCCGCGGAGATGGCCGCAATGACCGCCGAGGGATGCGCCAGAACCAGCGCGGCGGGCACCGCCATCACCAGCACTGCGATCACCCGGCCCATATCCTTGGTCATGAACCAGGTCAGTCCCGAAATCATGAGGATGATCGGCGTGTAGTAGCCGATATACTGGTCAATCATGCGCTGAATCGGCATCTTGGACTGCTCGGCGTCCGCAATCAGATTGCGCACTTTGCCCAGCGTGGTGTCCGTGCCCTTGCGCGTGACCTCGAACTCCACCAAACCCGTCAGGTTCAGCGTGCCGGCAAAGACGTCATCGCCGACATTCTTGTCCGCCGGCAAAGACTCGCCGGTGATGGAGGCCTGATTGACGGTGGTGTTGCCTTTGAGGATTTTGCCGTCAGCCGGAAAGTTCTCGCCCGGACGCACCCGGCAGACGTCGCCCAGTCTCAAGTCGTGGATGGCGTCAATTTCCTCCTCGGTGCCTTTGTCCGTCAGACGACGCGCGGTGCGGGGCGTCATGCGCACCACGGCCTCAATCGCGGCCTCCGCGCCAATTGCGGTTCGCTTCTCGATGGTGATGGAGATCAGCATGAAGAAGGCCACCGCGCCGGCGATCGAGTAGTCCTCCTGGGCGAATGCCGCCAGCAGCGCCAAGGCGACGAGTTCATTCATGCCGACCTTGCCATGGCAGAGGTCCTTGATGGCCTCCCAGTAAATGGGCAACGAGAGAATCAACGCGCCGATCAATGCGGAGAGATTCATCGCGAAGCGGTCGATCGTGCCACTGAAAAACCATTTGGCAAGATAGTAGTTCAGGACCAGGATGCCGCCAAACAGCGCAATGCCGAGTCGTCCCATGTCCGACTTGGTTACCCGAGTAACTTGCGTCTTGGGCTGGGTGCTGGCTAATGTCGATTCTTCTTGCATGGTTCTGCTCACGAATGGAAAGGAATGATTCTGAAATGGATTTCTTTTGCCGTCTTACTGGCTACGGCTGCGGAGACGGCTGCGGCTGTCCCGCAGGGGGGGCCGCAGGAGCCGATGGCACACCGGCCTGTGCGCTGGCCGGCTCGTTGCCGCCCATGGAAACCGGTCCGCCGCTCTCCTTGCGTTCCTCTGGAATCTGGGAAATCTGAAGACGCAGCTCCCGTTGCTGGCTGGCTTCGCTGTAATGCAGGATGTATTTGTTGGGCACCTTCGCCAGCAGTTCCTGCACGGCGTTGTTGTAGAGAACCGCCAGGGTGGTGCGGGGATTGTCATGGTATTCCTTCTGAATCGCCTCGAAATACTGCACCTCGGCCTTTAGCGTTTGGACCAGAGTCTCCTTATACGCCTCGGCCTCCTTGACAATACGGCCGCTGGCGGCGTAGGCCTGGCTCAGCAGGCTGTTCGCAAACGCCTCCGCGTTCTGGATGGCCGTCTGCTTGTTGCGCTCACTGGCGTTGACCTGATTGAAGGCCTGCAACGCCGCAGTCGGCGGCTGATACATGCCGACCAAGGTCACTGTCTGAATTTCAATGCCCAGCTCCAGGCGGTCTGCCAGCATGTTCAGGCGGCGGCGCACACCGTCCTCAATCCGTTCGGTGTACGGTTCGCCATTTTGCCCTATGCGTGTCCGGTTGGCCCTGATCAGATCCTCCGTATTCCAATTCGCCGTCTCGGTCAGCACCGCGTCCGACAGCAGATTCCGGATGATGAGCTCATGGCCCCGCAGACGCTTGGGGCGTTGCTGAAGCATCACCTGGGCATCATTGCTAAGGAGCGGGATTTCCTCCGCGGTGTCGTTGTCGTCATAGAAATTCAGGTAGTATTTCGCGGCGTCGGCGACCCGGTAGGAAATCACCCATTCGGCATGGAAGATATGCTTGTCGCCGGAGACCAGATAGCCATCCACGCCATTGCGCAGCTGGCGGTTGGCCCCCCCGACCTGTGCGCCGGTGGGAGCAATCCAGGCCTTGAAGGTGTTTTCGGTCGAAACGGAAATCGACTTGTTGGCGGGCACCATGATCACCTCGTCCACCGGATAAGGATAAGACCAGTACCACTTGCCGCTCGTCAGCACCGCCGAGCTGCCGTTTTCCCCAAAGCGCTTCTGCAGCACGCCAAAGCGGAGCAGCATGGCCGCGTTCTGTTCATCCACCCGGAAAATCCCGCTGAAGATGAAATAATACACGAAGACCGCGACAATCAGGGCAAGGAACAGGAAAAAGAGGATGCGGAGCATCCGCACCAGACTCTTGACACCTGCAGCCTGCTGATTGGCGGGGTTCGAAATGGTGTTTTCGGATTCCATGGACTTTGTCACTCGGTTGGTGTCGAACTACGGCAAACCGTCAGGATGGTTCGCCTATTGGACTCGCATGCAGAACTCCACGAGAAGGCCTATTCCTCAAGAGACGCGGGATCCGGAGCCGCAGGGGCCGGCGCGGGCTCAGGGGCCTTCTCTTCGCCATCATCATCACCACCACCAGCTGGCAATGGGCGATGGGCGGGCGCAGGTCCGGGCAACGCCGGCCTCTCCAGACCGGGCACCAGGGCGGGTGCAGGTCTCGGCAACGCGGGCTTCTTCATGGCCGGCGCGGGCGGAGGCGGGGGGAGCGGCGTCAGCTGGGCCTCGGGCAACGTCTCCAGCGCATTGGGAGCCAACAGATTGTATGGCGCCGTGCGGGTGTCGAGAATCAGCGTGTCCTTTTCGCCCAGAGAAGCGCGCAGAGCGGCCAGATTGCGCAGGAAAATCGCCAAGTCGGGATTCGCCGCGAATTTCCTGTACTCCTTGGCGGCCTCGGCATCCGCCTCGCCGTGGATTGTCGTCGCTCTGGCCTGCGCCTCCGCGGTAATCCTAGTCGCCGCCGTCACCGCGTCAGAACGAATCTTCTCGGCTTCGGCAACCCCCTCGTCCTCGAATTTCTTCGCCTTGGCATTCCGCTCGGAAATCATCGCGTTGAAGACATTCTCCGTGACGGCGGCGGGGAAGCCCAACTGGCGGAAACCGATGTGAATGATTTCAATGCCAAACTGGTTCAGCACCGAGTCATGAATCGCCGCAAGCATCTCGTCCTCGATTTTACTTAACGTACTCTCTTCACCGCTTTCGGAGACCATCGACGCAAAGGAATACCGGGAGATGATGGCGGCACGGGTGCCACGCACTTCGTCAGAGAGTTTGCGTTCCGCCGCCTCGGTGGAATCCAGCGCGCGGAGGAATTTCTTCGGGTCGGCGACTTTCCACAGCACGTAGGTGGAAACGACAATCTGCTGGTTGTCGCTGGTCATGTACTGCTCGTCATGGCCCACTGCCAGTTCATAGCACTGCACCCGCTTGTCATGGCGCCACACCTCGTTGATGAACGGCCATCGGAAATGCAGGCCCGCCGGATATTCGACCAGCTCGCCAGAGTAGGTCTTCAGCAGGGCACAATCCGTTTCCTTGACTTGGAAGGTCATCATGACCACGAGGAAAATCGCGACCACAACCAGGGCCAGAAGAACCACTGGCCAATGTTTGCTCATCGTCT
>JAFYIW010000245.1 GCA_017538465.1 Victivallales bacterium | reverse complement strand
AGCCGTATTTGCGCGCCATTCTCCCGTCGAAGAGGTCAAAGAACTGGCCCAGGAAGATGAGGATGAACGCCAGGATGTGGTTGTTCGGGAAGCGCTGGGGCATCCAGGCGATGGCAATGGCGAAGATGCCGCACAGAAAATTCAGGAAGGTCAGGCTGTTCGCGTACCAGTTGCTGGGAACGACCTTGCAGTACAGCGACAGAAAGGCGAGGATGGTGCAGGCCTGCATCAGGCGGGTCACCACCATCGAGGTCAGGGAGGTCAGTGGCGGGAAGAGCGGATGATTCTGCGTGAGGCAGAATTGGTAGAAGGCAAGGATGGAGATGAGAATGGTCACCAGCGCAGTCTTGGCCTTCCCGAAGGAATTGGCCGCCTTCTTTTGGCAGAACAGGCGGGAGAACTGTCCGACGATGTCCAATGCGCAGTAGAGCAGCATCCAGCTGACAGGCAGGTGCGGGGAGACCACGTTGGGGCTGGAGCCGAACGCAAGATAGAAAAGCGGAGGGAACGTCATGCATTTGTCGGCCAGCGGGTCAAGCCATTCTCCGGTTGAGGTGGCCAGGTCGCATTTGCGTGCGATGGTGCCGTCCGTCAGGTCGGTGATCATCCAGAAGGCGAACCAGAGAATTGCCCAGCCCCATCGGCCGCTTTCGGCAAAGAGGATGGCGATGAGCCCCTGGGGGATGCGGAGGCAGGAGATGCCGTTGGGGTGCAGCCAGAAATGATGCCGGATGAAGCTCTGGCATCGGGGATTGCTGGTGATGGTCAGGACCAGGGTTCGCTCAAAGGCGAGCATGGCCAGGACGACCGCGATGATGACAATGGTCTGAATCATGCTTGATGGGAGGTGGCCGCAGAAGGCGTTCGCCCGTCGCGGCGGCGGATCTTCACCGTGTCCAGCCGTCGCGGCGAGGCGGCTAGAATGTCGATGCTCAGTTCTTCGGTTTCCAGATGTTCGCCAGACTGGGGAATGCGGCCCAATGTCGCCATAATATAGCCGCCCAGGGTGTCGTAGCCTTCCTCTTCGGAAATTTCCATGTCCATGAGCTGGTTTAGTTCCCAGATGGTCATGCGCGCGTCGGCGACCATGCTGCCATCCGCCTGCGGGGTGTTGCGGTTGGCGGGGACCTCGTCACGGTCGAACTCGTCCTGGATTTCGCCGACGATCTCCTCCAGGATGTCCTCGAAGGTGACGATGCCGGCGGTGCCGCCATATTCGTCCAGCACGACTGCCAGGTGGAGGTGCTTGGCGCGGAACTCCTCCAGCAGGTCGCTGACGTTCTTGGTGTCGGGAATGAAGACTGGCGGGTGCGCCAATTCCTTTAGAGAGGAGATGCGGGAAAGATGTTCCTCGTCCAGGAAATCTTTGGCGTAAAGAATGCCGATGATGGCGTCAACAGATTTGGAGATGAGGGGGATGCGGCTATGTCCACTGGCGGAGAAGGCCTTTTTGGCTTCGGCGACGGAGAGCTGTTCCTCGATCGCGTCGATGTCCACCCGCGGCGTCATGATCTCGTGGACAAGGGTCTTGTCAAGATTGATGACTCCGTTCAGCATGCGTTTTTCATCAATCTCCAGGTCATTTACGGGAGTGGCGGCCGAAGGGGCCAGGTCTGGATGCGCCTGTGCGTCCTCCTCGACCAGAGACAGGATTTCATCCTCTGCGGTGACCTGTGCGTTGTTCTCGTCGCCGGTGGCGTGCTGAATGTGCTGTTCCAGCGCTCCCAGGGGATAGATGAGAAAGGCGAAGCAATACAGGACAGGATAGGCCAGCAGCCCAGCCAGGCGGAGGACCAGCGCGGACCAGCGCAGGGATAGCGCCATGTCCAATGCCTGGACTGTCAGATAAGTGGCCAGGAAAAGGGCTGTCAGGATGGCCCAGCGGACGGAATGGGGGAGGCCGCTGTTCAGATGCCACAGGGTAAAGCAGGCTATGGTGGCGGCTATGGCAAACAGGAGTTCCAGGTGATTGCAGAGGCGAAGGCGCGGAAGAACCGGAAGGAGCTTTTCCAATGCCTCGGCCTGATCCTTGTTGGACTCGCGGAGTTTGCGGAGCCGGGCGCGGGAAAAGGTTTCCATCTTCATGGCTCCGAGCGCCAAAAAGCCGGCAAACGGCGTCAGCAGGATGCCGATGAGAAAGCAGATGGTGGAACAGGAAGTCATCGCGACGGCGGAAGCGGGGAGGACAGGAAGCCTTCGAGACTGAAGCGTGCCTCTGCGGCGGACAATGCCCGCGCCTCGGCCTGGCGCATGGCCTTCAGGGAGGCCGGGGTCAGGTCGTCTTCTCCGGCAAGATGCAGCAGGCCATGAATCGCATAGCGGAAGAGTTCGCGGGACGGCGTCTCGCCATATAGGGGAGCCTGTTCAAAGGCCACGGCGGGGCAGATGTAGATTTCCGCCCAAAGCGGCTCTTCGGATGAGTCCCAAAGGGTGAAGCCCCCGCGCAGGTCATAGGTGATGACATCCGTTGCGCCCGGATGATGCAGGTGGAGGCCGTTGAGAAGAGTCATGCGGGGACGGGTGACCAGAATCAGGTCAATGCGCCCCGGCGCGTCGGCGGGCAGACCGGTTGCGGGCAGGGCGAATTGCAGCGCGGCCAGCATCCGCTGTAGGTCATGGAGTCCCCGTAGGGAAGTCATCTTGGCGAGCGTGAGTCTCATGGCATGGCTATTGGCTTCTCTATGACCGGTACTCCAGCCGGGTATGGTTTTTGTCGAGCAGGGTCACGACAAAGGTCTCCGCAAGCATGGCAAGCTGGCGCGTCGTCAAATCGACCTGGTTGAACTGACCGTCATTCAGTTTTCCCAGAATGACGGCTGTGACGCGCTGCGCAAGCTGGGTGCGGAAGGCGGCGTTTGCGGCGGACTCCTCGTTGCTGAGGTACTGCTCGTATAAGGTTGTTATTTCCTGACGCGACGCGTTGGGATTTTGCCGCCGCACCTCCTCTTCCATTTCGGCCAGCCGCTGCGCTTCCGCCGCACTGTCGCGCTTGCGGTGAGTGAGTGAACGGGTGGCCGCCTCGCAGGAGTCGGCCAGCATGATGAGTGCGACTTCACGCGAGGAGGGCGGCTGCTGGTCATAGCGGAACTTTTCCGCCGGTGGCGCCGGAAGCCCCTGCTCGGCCGCCTGCCGGCATGCCTGGTTGTAGAAAGAGGCCATGATTGTGTTGCCGTGGTGTTGCAGAATGGCAGGATAGAGCAGGCTGGGAAGATGGTATTGGCGGGCCAGCCGGAGGCCGAACCGCGCGTGCTCGCGCAGATACTCGCAGCTGTCTTCCGGAGTATGGCGCAGATGCGGAGTGGTTTCGCCATTCTGGAGGTTCTCCGTGAAGTGCTCAGGGGAATAAAGTTTGCCGATGTCGTGGTATAGGGCCATCGCGTATGCCAATTTGGCATTGGCGCCGATGGTGTGCGCGCCGCTGACGGATAGTGCGGCCACGGCTATGGAGTGCTCGTAGGTGCCCGGGGCCTCTTGGCGAAGACGTTCCATCAGGGGGGAATCCAGATTGCTGATCTCCGTGAGGCTGAGGGCGGTTGGAAGGCGGAAAAGCACCTCCAGGACGCTCATGCAGAGGATGCAGAAAATGCCGTTCAGGACACCGTTGGCAAGACTGCTGGCAAGCATGAAGACAATCTCAATGAGAAAGTCTTTTCCGGAGAGCGGTCGGGATTCGCTGAGCAGAAACAGCAATTCCGCGCCGGTCAAAGCCAGGCCATAGATCAGCCCGCGGGTCAGGAATTCCATTCGACGGTTGATTTGCCTGAAGCATAAAACCGCGGTCAAGGTGACCAGGATGGAAAAATAAAAGAGCGGGAAGTGTTCGCTTGGCAGGTTGAGCTGCAGAGGAAGCAGCATGGCCATCAGCACGGCGGTGACGATGGCCAGACGCTCGTTAAGCAGATTGCCGATGATGTCCGGGAAGAAAGCCAGCGGCAGGCAGGAAAGCAGCAATGGCAACGGGACCTCATAGTGGGAACTGATGTAGTTGGCGCAAATATATACCGAAATGAACTCCATGCAGAGGAGAAGGCCCAGGAGGACATGGCGCCGCAATTCCGTGACGTGGTCCACATGGATGACATAGACGACCGCGCTGAAGGCGATCAGGAAGGCAAGCAGAACCAGGACATTGACATGAAAGGAGCGGCTCCCCAGGGCGTGACGGATGTTGCTCCAGGTGAAGGCATGCCAGTATGACGGCTGTGGACGATAGATTTGATGAAGCCGCGAATCCTGCCCCAGCAGAGGGGCACGGTTGGAGAGCTGCAGCGGCTTGGGAGGATTGTGCCGGAGGAATTCCCGGGTGAGTTCCTCGCTGTATTGGATGCTTGGCTGCCCGATGTCGCGAAGCAGCTGGCTTAGCTCTTCCTCAAGTTCGGGATGAGACAGGTCGGCGCAGAACTGCCGGGCCGTCAGAGAGGCCGCCGCCGACAAAGTCAGCGGCAGAATGGGGCTGGAGTATCCGTGAAAGTGCCCGTTGGGCCAGTCCCCGTCATCATGGACGATGAGCGATGAAAAGGAATCGCCGATTTGCTCCGTGATCGCGGGCGGCAGCTCGTCAGGCCGTATCCCCTGTTCCAGGCGAAGCGCCCATTGGCCGGATAGCATTTGGCGCCGCTTTTCATCGCCAAGCAGCTTTTGCAGCGGGACGCTGAGGCCGGCGGCCTCCGGCAGGGCGCCGAGGTCGGTCAGATGCTCCTGGAAAGCGCCGAGACTGGAGACCCGGATGGCGACCACCGTTGCGTCAGACGGCAGAAAATGACGCGGCATCAAGCAGATGGCGCCAATAAGCCAGGTTGCCAGGAAAACCGGCAGCAACGGCCAATATTTTTTCCAGGCGATGCGGTAGTTCTTGAGGCGCACGCGCACGGCATGGTTCATGCACGCACGGGTCTTGGCCTGGATGTCCCGGACAACTCGCTTATGGGCAAGTTCGCTTTTCTGTTCCTCCGTGAGACCCACGGTGGACTCTATGGGAAGGGACGGTGCGGCCTCGACAGAAGAGGAGGAATCCTCGCCGGGAGGAGGCTCTGACTTCGTCGTGATGTTGGTGACTTTGGATTGCCGTGGTTTCATTGGCGCAGAAACACTGATAGGCCTCCCTCCCGGAGGCGAGCCCCGGGAGGGGCACTCGGATGCGGCAGCCGGTTAGCTGCGTCTTACGCATCTTGGTCAAGAGGCGGAACAGCGGCTTTCTGGAACCGGAGCAGGTGAAGGTCCGCCCGTTTCCTGTCGCCACCACATCCGTCCGCCTTTTGCTCGGGATCCGCAAAACAAATCGCGAACCTGCTAGTATGGCGTTTGCAAAACCATGGAACGGATTTGGCAGACGCTCCGCTAGGCGTTCGCGACAAATGCGCTGTAGCCCTTGTAGGCCATGTAGATGTCAAGTTTTCCGGCGATTTCCCAAGGCGCATGCATGCACAGCAGGCCCACGCCACAGTCGATGACCTGGATGCCGTAGCGCGCCATGTACATCGCGATGGTGCCGCCGCCGCCGACGTCGGGCTTGCCCAATTCGCACATCTGCCAGACGACCTTGGCGTCGTTGAAGATCTTGCGGACTTCGGCGACGAATTCGGCGGAGGCGTCGGAGGCGCCGCCTTTGCCCCTGCCGCCATCGTATTTGTTGACTTCCAGACCGCAGTTGAGGCGGCCGGCGTTGTTGTCCGAATTCACCCCCTTGTAGTCGGGGTCGGCCAGAGTTCCGACATCGGCGGAAAGCATCTTGGTGTTTTCCAGCGTCCGGCGCACCAGCAGTTCGCTGTAGTTCATGCCGTGGCAGCCGGCGATGAGTTCGGCGACGGTGTTGGGCAGGAAGGTGGAGTCCATGCCGGTACGGCCGTATGAGCCGATCTCCTCCTTGTCGCAGAGCAGGGCGCCCATGGTGCGCTTCGGGACACCCTTGAAGTCGATGACGGCACGGGCGGCGGCGTAGGAGCACACGCGGTCGTCATGGCCATAGCCCAAAATCATCGAGCGGTCGAAACCCAAGTCGCGGGCGGGGCCGGCCGGCACGACCTCGATTTCGGCGGAGCCGAAGTCCTCCTCCTCAATGCCGTATTTCTCCTTGAGGATTCGCAGGATGTTGAGTTTGGCTTTCTGGGAGACATCCTTTTCGTCATGCTTCTTGTCCACCGGGCGGGAGCCACAGACGACATTGAGGCGCTCGCCTTTGACGCCTTCGGCCATGGTCTTGCGGGACTGGTCGATGTCCAGGTGCGGAAGAATGTCGGTGATGGTGAACACGGGGTCCTCGGGCCGGTCGCCGATGGAGATGTCCACCTTGGTTCCGTCACGCCGGATGATGACGCCGTAAAGTGCCAGAGGCAGGACAAGCCACTGGTAGTGTTTGATGCCACCGTAGTAATGGGTGTCCAGAAGAACCAGCTCCTCGTCCTGGTAGAGCGGGTAGGGCTTGAGGTCAAGGCGCGGGCAGTCGATATGTCCGCCGACGAGGTTGATGCCCTGTTCAATGGGGGCCTTGCCGATGCGGGCGAGGAGGATGGTCTTGCCGTCCACCGTGCGGTAGACGCCATCCCCGGGCTTGAGGCGCTTGCCCTGGTCGTTGAGGGTGGTGATGTCCTTGAAGCCATTCGCCTGGGCGAGTTTGAGAATGGCGGAAAAGGCACGACGTTCGGTCTTGTTCTCGCTGATGAACTGTCGGTACTCCTCGCAGTACTTCTGGAGTTTGGCCTCTTCGCCGGCTCCCAATTTGTCCCAGCCAGGTTCACGTTTCCACAGCTTGACGGGCGCGGGCTTCTTCGCAGATGCTTTCTTGGTAGGCATATATGTAATGAGGTTAGAGGTGAGAGGTGAGAGGTGGGAGGAAAGTTAAGTTTAAAGGTTAAAGGTTAAAGTTCTGGGTTCTGGACTCTGGCCCCAGGTCCCTGGCCCCGCCAGGAAGGTTAGAGGTTCGAGGCGAGAGACGAAACTGGCGGGGCGGTTAAATCTTGTCAAACATTGTTAATATACCACATGAAAAGAGAGTTATGAGTGCATTCGGCAGGTGCGCAGATCCATGACGATGATGCCCTGGGCGCCATGCTCCTCCAGGCGGTCGATGATGCCATTGAGTTCCTTGCGCGGCACCAGGGACTTCACGGCAAACCACTCGGGCTTGGAGAGCGGGCTGACCGTGGGGGATTCCACTCCAGGGGTAATCTCGCAGACCTCGGCAAGATGCTTGGCGGGGACGTCGTACTCGACGATGACGTAGTTGCGGGCGGTGAGGATGCCCTGCACGCGCTGGAGGAAGGAGTGGATTTGCGGCTGCGAGACACGCTCCGCAGAGCGCGCGATCAAGATGGCTTCCGAAAGCATCACCGGTTCGCCAATGGGTTTGAGACCCGCCTGACGCATGGTGGATCCGCTCTCCACGACGTCCGCGATGGCGTCGGCGACGCCAAGGCGAATGGAGATCTCCACGGCGCCGTCCAGTTTGGTCACCGGACAGTCAAAGCCTCGTCTTGCCATGTCGGCTTTGACGATGTTGGGGTAACTTGAGGCGATGCGGTGTCCATTGAGTTGCTCGACCGTGAGGGTGCTGTCGTTGGGCACTGCGTAGCAGAAGCGGGATTTCCCAAAGCCCAGCGCAAGAAGTTCAGCCGCCTCGACGGTGGAGTCCTGCAGCAAGTCGCGTCCGGTGATGCCCAGGTCAACGATGCCCTTCCCGACATAGACTGCGATGTCACGGGGACGCAGGAAAAGAAATTCGACGTCGTTGGCGGCGTCCAGCACCGAAAGTTCCTTGGAGTCGCGGCGGACACTGTAGCCGGCGGCTTTGACGAGGATGGCGGCCTCTTCGGAAAGGCTGCCTTTGTTGGGGAGGGCGATGCGAATCATGTTGTTTGGAATAATGCCGGGGCGGCTTGGAAAGAGTGCTTGTGATGGAATGGGATTCAGAGGATGCGGTAGAGGTCCTCCAGCGAACATTTCTTGCGCAGCATCATGACCAGCAGGTGGTAGATGAGCTGGCTGATTTCCTCCACGGTGCGCTTCTCGTCCTCGAACTCCGCGGCCATCCAGACTTCCGCGGCCTCCTCGACAATCTTCTTGCCGATGGCGTGGATGCCTTTGTTGAATTCCACGACAGTACGGGATTGCGGGTCATTGGCGGCGACTTTCCCGGCCAGTTCCGCAAACAGTTCCTCAATGGTCTTGCGCGTCTGCTCCGCGATGCCTTGCGCCTCCGCCGGCAGTTTGTCATAGCGGATTTCCCTCTCGTCGGTGCCGTCCTGACGAGCGGAGAGGTAGTCGTGCGAGGCTAGTTCGTCCAGCAGATTTTCCGCACGTTCGCGGTCCACGCCCAGCTGCTCCTGGAGCAGCTCAGGGGTCGCCAGGCGTGCCCGGACGATGGCCTTGAGCGCATCCATGTAGGAACTCTGGTTGCCTTGGGGGGGTGTTTCGACAAATGGGAGGTTGGGGGCTTGTGCGGTGGCGCGGGCCTGCGCGGCGGCGTTGCGTTCATCCAGCTCGGCCTTCATCATGGCGTTCCGCAGCTCGTCGTCAGTGGAATACTGCACTTGGTTGGCACAGAATTTGGTCAGAGCACGTGCCTCGTCCTCGGTGATGAAACCGCCTTGGTATCGTTCGACCATCTCTTTGTCCCGCAATAGGAAATCAGCTTTTCCGCCAAGGGTTTCCGCGCCCTCCTCGTCCAGGATGAGCATTGAGGCGCCAGGCTGGATGGTCTGCAGGGCGATTCGCCATGGGAAACAAGTCATGACTTCTTCAGGAAAATTGTCCTTATATGGGAACTCCGTGGTGGCGATGAGATGGATGCCGACGGTTCCGGCCCCGGCGAGCTGGTGGAAGAGATTCAGCGTCTTTTCGCGGCGTGCCTCTTTGAGCAACGGAGAGATTTCATTGAGGATGACGACTAAAAAGCAGAACGCCTCGCTCGGATGGGAATTGTTGTAGTCCGTGACATTATGCGCGCCTGCGGCCGCCAGGGCCTGAAAACGCGCGCGCATCACCTCTGCGGCATACTCCAGCAACACCGCGCCTGCGGCAGGGGAATTGGCGGGAGGCACGACAAAATGCGGCGCCTGGGAAAAGGGACGGAGGTCGGAGGCGCGGGCGTCAAAGGCCAGGATGCGCAAACGGTCTGGAGGGAAACGCATCATCATCGAAGCCATGAATTGTCCGAGCAAATGATTTTTGCCGGTGTTGGCGTCGCCTGCAACCAACAGATGTGGCGCAGTGGTCAAATCCATCACGGTGACGCGGTTATAGATGTTGCGTCCCAACAGGAGCGGAATCACGGCATTGCTTTGCGTCCAGGCGCGATCCTCGAAGAATTCCCCGCATCCCCAGAAACGTCGCTGGGAGTTCGGGACTTCAATGCCAGCCCGGTCACGGCCCGGAATGGGTAGGAGCATCCGGATTTGCCGGGGCGCCAGCCGCGCACGGAATTCCGGCACAATGTCGCCGAGGTCCTCCAGGCGGACGCCCGGGCCTAGGCGCAGTTCATAGCGGGTGACCTGCGGCCCGCAGATGCTGCTGGCGACGGCGACATCCAGGTTGGCCTCCTCCAGGACTTCCGTGATGGACTGTGCGTTCTGGACAATCTCCTCGCGGCCGATCATTTCCCTGTTGTAATTGGGGTTCAACGGGAAAAGGGAAGCCTGCGGAAGCTGGTATTCAGAGTTTTCCATAATGACTTCAAGGGGTTGGAATGTCCAATGGGGTCAGTGGCAAGTGGGGAGAAGGAATCAGGGAGGGAAGCTCGTAGTTGTTCGAGGCTTTTTCCTGGCGGCTGATTTCATAGCGCTTATAGGCCCATCCGCCGACGATGAGCAGCAGCAAAAGCACAATCACCACGCTGATGAGAATGGAGGAAAAACGGTGGGTTTCTTCCTCGTCGAGCCCGGAATCGTGCTCCAGAAGGTCATCTTCGGACTCAGGCGGCGTGTGTTGCTGGAGCGCCCGTT
>JAFYIW010000033.1 GCA_017538465.1 Victivallales bacterium | reverse complement strand
CTACCAGGTCAAATCCTCGGTGTATGTGAACCTCACCAACCGGTGCCCATGCGCATGTACCTTCTGTCTTCGGCAAAATGGTTCAAGTGTATATGGTTCAGATTCCCTATGGCTGGAACGCGAACCCACCCTTGAAGAGGTCATCGCCTCGCTGGAGAAGTGGGACTATTCCGTCTTCCACGAGGTGGTCTATTGCGGCTATGGCGAGCCCACCGAGCGCCTGGATGTCCTGCTGGCCAGTGCAAAATGGCTCAAGGAGCACCATCCAGACATCCATATCCGGGTGAACACCAACGGCCTGGCCGACCTCATCGCGGGCGAGCCCACCGAAGCACGCTTTGCGGGAGTGGTGGACACTCTCTCCATCAGCCTGAACACCTCCGACCCGGCAGAATATCTTGCGGTCTGCCGCCCCAAATTCGGCGAAGCTGCCTATCCAGCGATGCTGCATTTTGCGGAGACCGCCAAGCAATATGTCCCGGACATCGTAATGACCATCGTGGACTCGCCGGTGACCACTCCGGAAACCCAGGCAGCCTGCCGCGCCATCTGCGAGCGTCTTGGCGTACGTCTGCGCATCCGGGCCTACGAGGCAAAATCCCAGTGACAATCCGCCCCTGCATCACGGCATACCCGTCTTGACTCATCAATAGACATAGCGAGTGGAAGTGCGGCATTCGTGGATATTGCCCACCGCATCCTTCCAACGCATCTCCCAGCGATAATATCCACGCCTTTCCGGAACGAAAACAAGCCGCAATGCGCCGTCCTTTCGGAAACGCCGTCCGCCCCGATACTGTTCCACTCGTGTGCCATTATGAAGCAACCGGAATTGAATCGCCGTTGGGGCTGAGGGTGCAGAAGCATCATTCTCCCAACGAATGGTGCAGCCGATGCGGTCGTCATGCCGCCAGACACGCAGCAGTCTCCATGGTGGTTCAAAGGGCGGGGCATCCCACTCCACAATGGGACGCGCCTCGTTGCCACGCATGGGCGGCGTGGCCGGCGCGGCGGTGACGGTCTCATGCAATAGCGGCAGCCATTGGTCGGCGAAGTCCGGCTTGAGCTGGAAGGTGATAAAGCCGTCGGCGCCGCATCTACGCGCATCCTTGATCTGGCTGACCAAGTCCTCGGGCGTGGGCGTCATGTAATTGGCCAGCCCCGCATAAACAGGCACTGCGCCATCCAGCGCGCGAAGCTGCTGCCGCAGCCACTGGCCCGCCTCGGTGGTGTCCTTGCTGTAGTTCATCGGGCACAGCGCATCCACCAGTCCTTCCTTCGCCCAGAGTTCCGCCTCCTGCGCCACGGAGACTTTCGCGCCAGGCCAATATCCATATACGGCGGCCGTGAGCTGGACTTCGGGACGCACGGCCTTCACGGCGTCATGAATCTCCCGCAGTAGTTCGGTGATGTTGTCCCGACGCCATTGCAGGAACGCCGAATACTCCGCTCCATCCTTCTGACAGTCCTCGGGCCAATTTTCCACCGCATGACCAAGCGACCGTTCGAAGTCCTTGCGGGCGGAGTCGCTGAAATCATAACTGCCGAAAGGATAGCGAATATAGTCCAGGTGCAGACCATCTACGGGATAGTGCGTGACAATCTCCACGGAGAGGTCTCGCAGCATGGCGCGGTTCTCGGGGAGATGCGGCGCCAGATACGTCGAAGACTCGCCAGCCGCATCTACTTGAAGACGGCCCTCATCCTGAAGTTGTTCACGAATCTCCTTGGGCGTGCGGTCGCCCAGATTGCAGACCACCACCCAGACATGCAGCTGGATGCCGTATTTCCGGCAGGCGTCCAGGCATTCCTGAAGGCGGTCGTGGCAATTTCCCTCACGGTCATAGAGGCTCGGATGCGGCGTAACGACATCGCTGGGAAACTCCGCGCAGCCCCCCCATGCCAGATTCGCAAACAGCGCGTTGTAGCCATTGTCCGCCAACGCCTTCACGGTGGCGTCCCATCCCCGCTTGTCCACGATTCCCGTCGGCGAATGAATCCACGCCCCACGCAATTCGGCGGCGAAGGAGGCGCCCCGCCCCCCTAGCCACAGCAACATCAGGATGAAGCAAATGCGGGGCATTCTCTCACTGCGCCACCGGGCCGACCTTCCCCTTGATCTTGACGACATGGGAATTGACCAGACGCCGCACCGTGAAACTGCATTCCACTTTCTGTTTCGTCAATTCCTGGAATTCCTTGACGTCATGCACGGCTTCGCCATCCACGGCGACAATCACCTCGTAGGGCTTCAGGCCGGCCCCGGAGGCCGCGCTGCCGGTGCGCACCTGCGCCACGACCACCCCCGGCTCGCCAACCGGAATCTGGAAGTAGCTGCGCACCTCCGGCGAAAGGTCGGCAACCGTGAAACCCATGGAGCGCTGGCGATAGCGCGGAGCGCTCTCGAACGTCTCGCCCTTCGCCACCAACGTGAATTCCAGCTCCACCAATTTGCCTTCCCGCGCCAGCCCGACAACGACCTGGTTGCCAATACCAAAGGAGGCCAAGGTCAGATTCAGCTTGGTGCGGACAGACCCCCACGGCATGGGAATCATTTCAAAATACTGTTCCGGCAATTCATCGTAGTGGTCCCAGGGGAAGCCGTCCTCGTCACCGAACATCATGTCGCTTTCCTCGCGTCCGCTGATGCCGCGCAGGACATAGTCGTCCGACGCCCGGAAGTACAACAGGACATCATCCGGACGAATGCCGATGGACTCCGCCAGCGAGTCCGGCTGGACGGCGGTGACCAGCATGCCCTCCGAAGAGTAAGAGTAGTAGCTCGAATCGCGGAAGAACCGCTTCAATTTCCGCTCGCTTACCATCTGTTTGGTCAAGGGCTGCCCCTGAACACCAAACGCGACGATCATGCGGTTCTGGTCCTCTTTGTTCTGAGGCACATTGAAGGTGTCGTAGGGCGACTCGGAGGAAAGGATTTCCTGGACGAGCAACGCGGGAACTTCAGCCGAAGAACGGCCCTCATAGTCGTCCTTGGCCGCGCGCACTTTCGCGCTGAGCACGCAGAGCTTGCCATCCGGCGAGAAGATAAAATAGGAGTCACGCAGGACATTCGCCGGACTCAGGACGGGCACGCCACTAAAAGAAGACTCCATCTCCTTGGCAGTGGAGAAGTTGTTCTGGATACTGACTTCGCCGCCGGCGTTGGCGAACGAACTCACCACGATTGGCTCATGCAGCAACGCCACGCATTCCTCATGCGTGGCGAATTCCACCGGCGTGCCCGACAATGGCTCCTCAGTCTTCACCACCATCAGACCAAAGCGCCGCACCGATCCCACAAATGCCGCGCTGGTCTCCTTGCCTTCCGGAAGCGTGACGACGATTTTGGACAGACGCGCGGTCTGCATCGGGGTGAATTGCTGGAAGACCAGCAGTTCGCCGGATTTCAACAACAGGCCGTAGGTCTCGAAGGTCGTGGAATTTTCATCATCATCGTCCGAGAAATACCGGGTGCGATAGTCTTTCGGCTTCTTCTCCTCCTCCAAGGTGATGGTAACCGGATATGCGCAGTCCTGCAGTTTCCGATGCAACGCCTCGTCCTGCCCCCAGTATTCCTCGACGGAGAGCCGCCGCCATGCCGAAGGCACCACGAAGTCCATGCCGGTTTTCCGGACAGGCTTGAACGAGAGTGCCACCGGCTGCTGCTTTTCGTCCACCAGCAAGGTATTCGCGGAACAGCTCAGGTACTGGAAGTCCAACGTGACATTGTATTTGACATCCTGCGCGGCAATCGCATTGACTCCGCAGACACGCACAGAATCCTCATTTACCACATAGAACGCATTGCGGGGTTCGCCCGGCTCCGCCGCAAAGTCGATTGGCCTTAGTCCTTCGGCCGGCTTCGCCAAGGTCAGCTCCACGGCATTCTCATCCGGGAAGAACGCGCTGACCGCAGCCGGCACGGCATTCCCCTGAAAACGCACCTCGATGCGATTGACCCATTCCGGCCGCAGACCGGCATTCTGCGTGATGACCTTGTTGTCCGCCACCACGAAGCCAGGCAGCAGCACCGGCTTCTGCTGGGAGATGTTAGACTCCAGATTATGGATATGCATGGAATGGCAGTTCGGACACAGATATGGCACGCCGTAATCCGGAACCTTGCCATATTCGTCCGGCCTGACATAATAGGCCACATCCACCACCGACGCGCCGTATTTCTCGAACAGCGTCTGATTCAACGCCGTGGCCTCGCCCCATGAGAATTCTCCCGCGCCAGCCACTCTCGGCATACCGGTGACGACGACAACCCAAATCGACAACACCCAAAGTGAAAGCCTCTTTTTCATTCGTAGTCCTCCTCGTTATCCTCGTCTTCCCCAAGCAATGTGATGATCTGTTGCATCCGGCGCCCGGAACGAATGACCGCCACCGTGAATTTCTTGCCGACGGCCTCCTCTTTCAGGCAACGCTCGTAAACGGCCTGGAGCTCCTCCAGCGTATGGATATCCTCCCCGTTCACCGAGACGATGATGTCGTTCCGCTTCAATTCCATCCGTCCCCGGTATTCATCCGAGATGCCGAAGACGAAGACGCCGCCATCCGGCGCGTAGAAATGCAGCGTCGGCTGCTCGAAGCGGTTGATTTCCTTGGCGGAAAATCCCCATCGCGGGAACTCCCGCTCCGTCAATTCGGCCTTGCCTTTGTCGCCCGGCAGCAGATTCACGGTGAACTGCTGGCCATTGCGCTCCAGCAGAAACTCCGAGGGCTGGTCCAGCGGCAGCATCGCCAGCCGACGTACCACATCGGGGATGTCCTCCTGGTTGACTGCGGTGACCCGATGGCCATTATAGGCCAATAGCCGGTCACCAGACTGGACGCCGCCCAACCGGGCGGGACTGCCGGTGTCGGTGTCCGCGACCATGATGCCATCGCTGAAGGGGAAGTATGTGTTCTTCTCAAAGTCATGCAAGGGCTGAAATTGGAAGCCGAACCACGCCCAATTCACGGACTTATATTGCCGCAGCCGTGGCAATATGTCAAGAATGACAAACGACGGCAGGGCAAACCCCATTCCCTTCCCCGCAAGTCCAAGGGTATTCAAGCCAATCACATTGCCCTGGATGTCAATCAACGGACCTCCTGAATTGCCCGGGAAGATCGCCGCATCCATTTGATACCAGGTATTGTACAGTGTCCCTTGACCGGGAATGACGCGCCGGGAACTGGAGATGATGCCCATGGTGACGGTCCTGACCATCCCGTATGGCGCCCCCAGCGCCATGACGGTATCGCCCTCCTTGCACCTCGAAGTCCTCAAATGCGCAGAAGGAACCGTTGCGATTCCGTCTGGCAGTTGCAATTTCAGCAACGCCACGTCGAGGTCTTTATCGCTGCCGATCAGCTCCGCCGTGAGATTCTGCCCGTCATTCAGCTGGCAGCGGATTTCCTGGGCATTCTCCACCACGTGGTGATTGGTCAGCACCTCGCCGTCCGCCGAGATGATCACGCCGCTGCCGCGCACGGTCTGCATCTCCTCCTGGCCGCGTTCCAGGCTACGCTGCACCACCCGGATATATACCAACGCCGGATAGACTTGCTCCTTCGCGACATGAACTGCCGTCTGGAAATCATTCTCCAGGCTGGCATGCTGGGACACGCACGAGCACAGGCACCCCAACGCAACCGCCATCCAAAGCCATCGGCTCATTTTCCTTTTCTCCTTAAGCATTCAAGATAAGACTCTTCCAGAATGTCCGCCATCTTCCGCCAGTCAAAGCGCTCCAGCACGAACTGCTGGCCACGCCGACCTAGACGCTCGCGCAGGTCATTGTCCTGAAGCAGCCGCAGGACATTCGCCGCGACCTGGTCCACATTCTCCGGTTCGCCGAGCAGCCCGGTCTCGCCGTCCAAAACGACCTCTGGCGTCCCGTCCAGAGGATAGGCCACGACCGCCTTGCCAGACGCCAGCGCCTGCACACAGGCCCGCGGGAGCCCCTCCCGCAGCGACAGGTGAGCCAAGATGTCCACCTGCGCCAGATACGCAGGAACTTGTTCGGGAGGAATCAGCCCCGCGAAGACAAAGTGCTCCGTGAGTCCCAGGCGGGCGATTTCCGCCTGAAACTGTTCCCGCAGAATGCCGTCGCCGATAAAGAGAAACCGCACATTGGGAATTTCCGCGACAATCTTCGGAGCGGCCGCGATCATGCAGTCGTGTCCCTTGAGTTCGAAGAGCCGCGCCAGCATCCCGACCACGGGAGCATCTTCCGGAATGCCCAGCTTCGCCCGCAGTTCCGGCGAACGCTTTGCGTTCACGAAACTCTGCAAGTCCATGCCGCTATACACGACCTGGTATTTCTCGCGGGGCGCGACGCCCGCCGCGACGCACTGGTCAATCATCGCCTGCGCCACCGCGTAGATGCGGTCGCAGTATTTGGCGGCGAAACGCTCCGCCGCGATGTATATCTTGTTTTTTAAAGATGACTGATACGGATGAAAGGCCTGCCCGTGGACGGTATGAACCACCACCGGCACTCCGGCCTTCCTGGCCGCGACACGCCCCACGATTCCCGCCTTCGACGCGTGCGTGTGCACAACATCGAAGTGCTTCTCTTCAAAGAACTTCTGCAGTTTACGATAGGCCCGCCAGTCCTTCAGCGGACTCAAGCTGCGGATGAGTTCCGGAATCTCCACAATCTCCATTCCCTTGGGGCAGAAGGTCTGAAGCAGCTTCCCCTCGGGACCGGTGGTCGGTCCCGTCACCAGCGTGACCTCATGGCCCTTCTCCAGATGCCCCTGGATGGTGTACAGCGTGTTCTCCTGCGCACCACCGATGATCATCCGGGTTATGACGTGGCAAATCCGCATACAAAAACACGGTCAAGAAATGGGAACAAAGCCCTGGGGGATTGTCCAATCAACACTCCCCCAGGACTTTCAACTATTGACTATTGACTTACCGATACACGGGGCCGAGGTAGGCGCAGGCGCGGAAGTCGTCGCCACCGAAGCGGTCCCACATCGTCGGGCGGAAGATGTCCTCCTTGGCGATGTTGTGCATATCGACGGGGATGCGGAGCATCGCGTTGAAGGTGATGAAGTCCGCGCCGATGAGGCCGAGGGACGAGCCGTCGTGGTTGGGTCCGATGCGGTTCATGTACTCGAAGGAGGTCATGTCACGCGGCATCCAGTGGGTCTCGGGCCAGGTCGGGTCGGTGATGGCGCCAATCTTGTCGCCGACGGCTTTGGGCAGATCCACGGTCTCGCCTTCGACCACGGAGCAGGTCATCGTCTCGCCCACGCAGTTGTAGCGGTAGGAGGTCACCGGCAGGCCGCCCGGCGTGCGGAAGTGGCTGGAGAGACCGTCGCCGGGGAAGTAGGTCAAGTCCGCGCCCATGTAGGTCACGGCCTTGCCGATCTCCTTCGCCAGGGCAGCCTGGTACTTCTCGTCGGCGCGCAGCTTCGCGACCACGTCCTGAATCGGGGTGGTCTTCTTCTCGCCGACGATCTTGTAGAGGTCCACGGCGTATTCCAGCGCGGCCGCGCCGGAGTTGCGCTTGTCGATGATGCCACGCGGGCAAATCTTGGAGACGTCCACGCCAGTGGCCTTCTTGATGGAGGCCGGCGTCCAGTTGGTGCGGATGTCCGCGAACATCTGGCTCATGCCGCCGGAGAGCAGATGGCCGACGGTCATGCCGATGCCGTTCTTGCCGTCATTCTCGGTCGCCACGATGTACGGAGCGCGGAAGCCGTTCCAGTCCACCATCGAGTTCAGGATGGACTCGGTGACGTCGAAGTTCGGGTTGCCGTCCGTCCACTGGCGCTGTCCCTGCGTGCCGGCCGCGATCGCATTGTAGCCCTGCGCCCACTCGACATGGCGGTAGCCCTGCCCTTTGAGCCAGGAGGGGCT
>JAFYIW010000244.1 GCA_017538465.1 Victivallales bacterium | reverse complement strand
GGCCTGGCCACCGGGAACAAATAATTCGTAATTCGAGTTTCAAAATCAGAGGATTTACCTACATGAAACGCACAAAAGTCGGCATCATCGGCTGCGGGATGATCAGCGACACCTACTTCAAGGCCTCGCAGAAGTTCCCGATTCTGGACGTGGTCGCCTGTTCGGACATCATCCCGGAGCGCTCCAAGAAGAAGGAGGAGCTGTATGGTGTCAAGGCGATGACCAACGAGGACATCTACAACAACCCAGAGATTGAGATCGTCATCAACCTGACTCCCCCGCAGGTCCACAACAAGATCGGCATGGAAAGCCTCCAGGCCGGCAAGAACTTCTACTCGGAGAAGCCCTTCGGCGTGGACATGGCCGAAGCCACGCAGGTCTATGAGCTAGGCAAGAAGAAGGGCCTGCGCGTCGGCACCGCGCCCGACACCTTCCTGGGGGCCGGTCAGCAGACCGCCCGAAAGTTGCTGGACGACGGGTGGATTGGCACGCCGATGACCGGCACCGCCATCGTGATGGGACGTGGACCGGAGAAGTGGGGCCAGGCCCCCTTCTTCTACGACTACGGCGCGGGTCCGATGCTCGACCTGGGACCCTACTACATGACCGCGCTGGTCAACCTGCTCGGTCCCGCCAAGGCGGTCACCGCCGTGACCAAGAAGTTCTATGACTTCCGCACGCTGGGCGCCGAAGTCTCCGAGACCTACAAGGACAAATACAAGCCCTACGACCGCTACCCAGTCACCATCCCCACCCACCTCACTGGCATCATCGAGTTCTGGAATGGTGCGCTCATCACTGTCATCACCAGCTTCGACGTCTATGCGCATGGACACTCGCCGATCGAAATCTACGGCACCGAGGGCTCGATGAAGGTCCCGGACCCCAACACCTTCGGCGGTCCCGTGCAGGTTTTCCGTCCCGGCTATGACGGCTGGAAGGATGTCCCGCTGAGCCACATCTACAGCGAGAACAGCCGTTCCATCGGCGCGGCGGAGATGGCGTACTCCATGCAGGTGGGACGTCCTCACCGCGTGAACAGCGACCTGGCCTACCACGTGCTGGAGATCATGCTCTCCTTCCAGAAGTCCAGCGACCTGGGTGCCCGCGTGGAGCTCAAGAGCAAGTGCGAGCGGCCCGCCGCCCTGCCCCTGGGACTGGAGCCCGGCCAGGTGGAACTGCCCTAATTCAAAGTTTACAGTCCAAAGGGTAAAGGGTAAAGTTTTGGGGAACCAGTTCTGGCCACCGGGACAGCCGAGACCTACGAGACCACCGGGACTTGGACTCAGGTCTCTGGCCTCTGGTCTTCAAGACTTTAACCTTTAGCCTTTCAACTTTTCACTCCGTAAAAGAGTGCTTGAATCCCTGTACATCCGAAATCTGGTGCTGGTGCCGGAGCTGCACGTCGAGTTCGGCGGCGGCTTCAACACCGTCACAGGCGAGACAGGCGCCGGCAAGTCTTTGATTTTGGGAGCTCTGCATCTGCTGATGGGTGCCCGCGCGACCGCCGCGAGCATCCGGCGCGGCGCGAAAAGCTGTGAAATCACCGGCGTAATCCGTCTGGACGATGACTTCCGTGCGCTGCGGGAAGACCTTGTCAAGAAACTGGAGGAATACGGTCTTCCGCCGTGCGAGGAAAACCGATTGCTGCTGCGACGAGTCATCACAGAGAGCGGAAGCCGAGCCTTCATCAACGGCTCTCCCGTCACCGCCGCCATCCTCAAGGAATTCGGGGACCGCCTCATCGACATCCATGGCCCGAATGACAGCCATTCGCTGCTGTTGCCCACCAGACAACTGCATCTGCTAGACCTTTATGGCGGACTCCAATCGCAGACCACGAAAGTCGTCGAATGCTGGACTCGCTTAACGGAAACCCACCGGAAACTCCAGGAACTCCTAGCGGAAGGACTGGCTCCCGAGGAGCTCGCGCTGCTGACCCACCAACTCAAGGAAATCGACCAGGCCCATCTCACCGTCGAGGAGGAGATCGAACTCCTCGAACGCCATCGCCTCGCCGTCAACTCCGCACGACGCTGTGAATTGGCAGGACAACTCGCGCAGGGACTCGCGCAGAGCGACCAGTCAATGGTCGAGGCGCTCGTTCCCTGGATCCGCGCCGCAGAGGAACTCGCCGAACTGGACCCACAGCATGCCGGCGAATTCCTGAACCGACTCAATCTCCTCTCTGAAGAGTGCTCCTCCCTTGCCAGCGAGCTGGAGAATTATGCGTCGCGGACAGATTTGGACGAGGAGGCGCTCCACGAGATGGATGAACGCATTGAACTCATCCAGAAGCTCAAGCGCCGCTACGGCCCCACCCTGCAAGCCGTTCTGGAAACCGCCGAGCGCCTGCGTTCAAGGCTACAGCGCGCCGCCACCCGCACTGCGGAACTCAAGCGACTGCGGGAGGAGGAGGCCGCTATTCTGCAGACCTACCAGGCCGCCGCCCAGGAACTCTCCTCCGCCCGCCAGGCCGCCGCCCTGCGCCTGTCGCCCGCCATTGTGGAGAAACTACGCAAACTGGGCTTCCTGAAGGCCGCCTTCGAGGTGCGGCTGGAGATGGCAAAGCCTAGTGCCAGCGGCATCGATTCCTGCGAGTTCTTCTTCGCGCCAAACCAGGGCGAGAATATCGCCGCCTTGCGTCATGCGGCCTCCTCTGGCGAAGTCGCCCGCGTGATGCTCGCCATCAAGACTGTTCTTTCCGAGGTGGATGACCTGCCTATCCTCGTCTTTGACGAAATCGACGCCAACATTGGCGGTCGCACCGCGGGTGCCGTGGCCGCCGAACTTCATGCCGTCGGAACCCGCCATCAGGTCTTCTCCATCACCCATCTGCCCCTTATCGCAGCCGCGGGGGATTCCCATTACCTCGTCGAGAAAAACACCGAGGGCGACCGCACCGTCACCACGATGCGGCAGATTCACGACACCGACCGCACTGCCGAAATCGTGCGCATGCTCGGTTCCACCATGGAGGACGCCGCCGCCGTCGCACACGCCGGTGAAATGCTGGCTCAAAGAAGCTGAAAGGAGTCGAAGGATTTCCCCATGCCCTCGATGACGGTAAAAACCTAATCGGACTTCCCGATGACAAAGCATCTTCACATTTTATTCGCGTTATTGGTCTGCCTTCTCGTCTCCTGCAACCGCACAGACCTTGCCCAGGAGATGTCATTGGCAATGGAGGAGGCGCACCATGGCAATTATGAGCAGGCGCTCGTCCATGCCAAGTCCTGTGTGGCCTTCGCTCCTGACAATGTGGACGCACAGTTGCTGAAGAACTACTGTCAGTTCATGGTGGAGGCAAAGCCCGAGCGGCGGCGTCAGCCGTTGCTAAATCTGTTCAAATGCACCCGTCAGGCCCCCGAACGCTTTGAGCCGTGGTACTTTTATGGTTGGGCTCTGGTGGAAAGCGGCCAGACCCGCGATGCCATCGAGCCCTTGCAGAAGGCATTGGAGCGGATTCCCCAAGAGCATCCCAAGCACCAGGAAGTGCTGCTGCTCCTGGAACGCTGCTATGCCGAAAACAACCTTTTGCCTGAAGCCTTGCAGATCCTACAGTCCTTTCAAGGCCTTCCGCCCTATTCCACGATGCCGGAACTCTACAATGAACTGGGATTGTTGTTCCTCAAGGGCAAAGACCGTAAACCATCCATTGCCGTTGACTTCTTCCAGCAAGGTCTGCAACGGGATGCCAATGACGAACCGCTGGAGATTCCCGCCAACGAGGTGTTGCTGCAGAATTTGGCCATCACCTACGATCTCTACCTCAATGATTTCAAGACGGCTCAAAAGTATTACATCCTGTGCATGGGAATCAAGGCCGACCGCAATGATGAAGACGGGAATCGGCGGATTCAGGCGCGGATTGCCCAGAGGTGTCAATAGCAGCAACAGGATTGCCCATGGCGATTCCCCAGGAAACCATCGATGAAATCCTCCGCGCGGCCGACCTCGCAGAAGTCGCACGGGCCTTCCAGCTGGAACTCAAGCCAGCCGGAACCGGCGTCTGGAAGGCGTGTTGTCCATTTCATCATGAGAAGACGCCCTCTTTTCATCTGGACACCTCAAAGCAGGTCTATCACTGCTTCGGTTGCGGGGAAGGCGGCAGCCTGGTCACCTTTGTGAAGAAAATGGTGAACACCGACTTTGTCGGAGCCATGCAGTGGCTTGCCCAACGCTATAACATCACCATCCCGGAGGACATGCACGGTGGCGAGAATTCCGCCGAGGCAGCCAGGCGACGTCAGTTTCACGAGGACGGGATGCGGCTGCTCTCCGAGAGCGCGGCCTTTTTCCAGGAGCAGCTGCAAACCCCCGTCGGCGCCGAGGCCCGCCAATATCTGTCAGACCGTGGCATTGACGAGGCGACCATCCAGAAATACGGCCTGGGCTATGCACCTGACTCCTGGGACGCACTGGCCTCCTGGGCCAATGCCAAAGGCTTCTCCCGCGCCCTTCTGGTCGCCACGGGGCTATGTCTGCAAAGCGAGAAAAACCAGGAGCGCGTTTATGACCGTTTCCGCAATCGTCTGATGTTCCCGATCTGCAATGAACTGGGCAAAGTCGTGGCCTTCTCGGGGCGCGTCTTCGGTGTCAAGCCCGCCGAAGGCGGAAAATATGTCAACAGTCCCGAATCCGACTTCTTCCACAAAGGGCGCGTGCTATACGGCTTTCACATCGCGCGGCAGGTGCTCAGCCGCACCAAGTGGGCATTGGTATGCGAGGGCCAACTCGATGTCATCGCCTGTCACCGCGCCGGACTGCTTCAGGCGATGGCCGCCCAGGGAACCGCCTTCACCGAGGAACATGCCCGGATGCTTGCCAAAACCCAGGTCCCCTGCGTGCATCTGGCTTTTGACGGCGACCCTGCCGGACATAAGGCCACTCTGCGCACCATCAAGCTGCTTCAGGCGGCGGGGCTTCAGGTGCTCATCACCACGATTCCCGACCAGGAGGACCCCGACAGCATCTTCCGCACCGGCGGACCAACTGCTCTCCAGAACATCATGGCCCAGGCCGAACCCGCCATCCCCTTCGTCTTCCGCATCACCTGCCAGAGCCATCCGGAGAACACCCCGGAGGCGCGCAGCGTCATCGTCAGCGAAATGCTGGATGTGATTGCCACCCTCACGGATGAAATGACCGCCATCGGGCACTGCCAATGGCTGGCCGGACAACTTCATCTGCCCGAAGACGCCATCCAGAACCTCCTGAACCAACGCCGTGCCGCCGCAGAAGAAGCCGAACAGCGTGCCAGGCGCTTTCACGCCGGACCGCTTCCGTCTCCTCCCCTTGCACTGCCCAGAATCACCCTGGAGGACAATAGCACCAGCGCGTTGACTGAAACCATGCTTGACCTGGCCATCCACTTCCAGCCTATCGCCGAGCATCTTGCCGAGACCCCCAGTGTCCTGACGCCTCTTGCCGACTGTCCGGCCAAACAGGCGTTGACCATGCTTCTGGCCGGCACCGCCGACGGGAACTGGGAGGAGACGATTTCCTCTCTGATTCAAAGTGAGTTGTGCAATGACAAGGCAGTCAGCGCCGTGCTGGTAAAATCCCAGTTCGAGAATTTGCTAGGCCAGCCTGGCGAGCATCCCGCCCTGCAACAGGCTTTGGCGGATTGCCTGAATCGTCTTCAGAGCATCCAGTTGCAATTGGCCAGTGCGCAGTTGGGAGCCACCCTGGAACGGCAGCCGGATGACTTCTCCACCCTGGCCGAGGCCGCCAAACTCGCGCGTGAGCGCCAGAATTTGCGTCGGTCCCGCCGTTGGAAAGCCGCTTCCGATTGACGGTCAATCTCCACGCGTGTTTTTGAAATAACCATCATTACCATGTTTTCTCCCTGCTTGAACAGCCCAACCCAAGGAGTCTCGATGAAGAATTTCGTGACGAGATATTTGTGGTCCATCCTGCTGCTGGCCATGCTGGCCGCGACTGGCTGCACGACCCCGAAACTCACCCTGCTCGTCCCCGCCAATAACGCCATGCTGACGCAGACCCCCAAGGAGATGCGTGAATTCCTGCTGCTGGAGGACGCACCCCGCAAGGACTATTTCAACGACAAGGCCAAGCGGGCAGTGCTATATCAACAGCATCAGTCCGTCCCCAACGCCTTCGTGTGGATTGCCTCCGAGCCGCTGGAGGAGGCCCAAATTGAGTTCGCGCTAGACCCCGACTTCACCACCAACGCGCAAGAGCTGGTGACCTCGCAGGAGCTGGCGGGCAAAACCGGCGTGGCGAAAGTCTGCAATTTCATGGTCGGCAAGACCATCTACTGGCGCGTGAAGGCCCAAACCGCCTCCGGCAAGACCGCGCTCTCCCCCGTCGGGGTCTTCCAGACCGAAGACCTCCTGCCGCGCCAAATCACCTTGCCCGGCGTGGACAATGTCCGTGACGTCGGCGGCTGGAGAACCAAGGACGGGCGTCGCATGAGGCAGGGACTCATCTTC
>JAFYIW010000243.1 GCA_017538465.1 Victivallales bacterium | reverse complement strand
TCAATCCTCGAGCCGTAACGGTCGTGACAGCAATCCGCAGTATCGTGGCGTGAAGGCCTATGGCGGCCAGAAGGTCACCGCCGGCAGCATCATCATCCGCCAGTGCGGCACCAAGTTCTTCCCCGGCAAGAATGCCGGCATGGGCCGTGATTTCACGGTGTATGCGCTTGTGGATGGCACGGTGCAGTTCGTGAAGACCTCCCGCAAGATCAACATCATCCCCGCCGAAGCCGCTGAATAGTTTTTTTCACGGCGTCATTCGACATTGCAAAAAGGCACCCGCCCGGGTGCCTTTTTTTTTGTGCCCAAATCAATTGCAGCTGGGGTCCTGAAGTCCTGGAGGCCTGAGGCCTGGGTGACTGAGGTCCTGAAGTCCTTAGACTTTAGCCTTTCGACTTTCGACTTTTCCTATCCGTGGAAGTCGGCAACCTGTGCTGGGCAAGTGGTCAACTGTGTCCGCAGTTCCACGAAGTCCTGCCAGGTGGAGACCTTGACCACTTGGGCGCGCAGTTCGTGGGGGAGGCCTCGTCCGCTCAAATAGGAGGAGATGATTTTTCGACTGAATGTCATCGCGCCCTTTTCCCCATATTCGCGGATCATCTCCTCCACATGATAGGTCATTGTCTCCAGGAGTTCCTCGCGGCTGATTGGCTGGACATTTCCCGTGGCGATGTCCCGGAAAATCCACGGCACCCCGATGGCGCCACGGGCGACCATCACACGTTCGCATCCCGTCTCCTCGGATAACGTTTGAGCATCCTTGAGCGTGAAGATGCCTCCATTCGCAGTCACGGGAATGTGGACATTCTCCCTCACTGCGCGAATGATGTGGGCTTGGACCGGGCCAGCATAGAGCATCCGCGCCAGACGTCCGTGAACGGCGAGTCCCTGCACCCCGATGGCCTCAAGTTGCTGGGCAAGGCGGATGGTGGGCTCGGGGTCGTCCTCTTTGAGAATGCGCATCTTGGCGGTGAGCACTCCAGGCCAGTTGTCGCGCATCTCCTTGAGGCATTCCAGAGCACGCACGGGCTGTTTCATCAAGGCCGCGCCGGCGAGGCGTTTGATGACCTTGCGCACGGGACAGCCCAGGTTGAAATCCAGCGCGTCGAAGTGCCAGGGGCCATCGCGCAGAATGCGCGTTGAGGTGCGAATGTCGGTGGGGATGCTGCCGAGCAGCTGCACCTGAAGCCATTCTTCTTCTTCGCCCCGGTGGAGAATCGTGGCGTTGTCGGGGTTGCCGTGCACCAGTGCCCCCGCGTCAATCAGCGCGGTGGTGCCATAATAAAGCCCATAGCGCCGTGCGACGCGCCGAAAGGGCAGGTCGGTGTATCCGGCCATCGGGGCCAAAACGGCTATGGGCTTGGAAGCAGTCATTAGTACTTTGCCAGCTCCAGCCATTTGAGGCGGACATCGCGGGGCGACCAGTTGCGCCAGATGAAGTCGGCGCGGAAGTATTGCGCTCCGGCGGCGGCGAGGCTGGACAACAGATTGCTGCGGTCAAGGGGCTTCTTGCGAATGAATACCGATTCGCAGTGGTGGTTGATGGCAATCAGCTCCTCCCCGTTGCGACCGGTCAGTTCCAGCTCATGGAAAGTACAGACGCGTTGACCGGGGCAGAATCCCCGCATGCTGGCATTCGCGCAGACCGCCGACATGGCCAGCGGGGTGTCCTGGAAGACGGGCACCTCGGCAATCGGCGAGAGGGCGTTCAAAAGCGCCATGGTGTTTTCGAGCGTGTCGTCCGGAGCTAGCGTGATGCGCTCGAAGCCCTGCTCGGCGAGGAAATGCGCGGCGGTGCGGTTGGTCACATAGAGCGGCCAGTCCGCAGTGATTGAGCAGTTCCCGGCGGTCACCTTTCCGGCGGCCAGGAGGGGAAGGGCTCCCAGATTCGAGATTTGCCATTTGCGGAACCCAAGCAGGAGCAAGCGGCTGGCCAGCGCCGACCAGTCGTGCTGAAGCGGATCATTTTTGCGTTGCAGAGTGGGGACAGAGAGGCGGATGCGCTTGCGCCCGACCTTGGCGGCCAGGGCCTTGAGCGGCTCCAGGATATCCTCGTCCGCGGTCATGCCGAGGTCCACGATGATTTCGTGGGCGGGAGCGAGCTCGTCGGAGGAGAGCAAATTCAGCAGGAACGGACGGTCCACCTTCAGTATCCACGCGGGGCGTTCCGGCGCGTCATTGGGGGCGGCGGGGTGCCAGGCCGTCTCGGCGTTGGCGATGGAGGCCATTTCATGGTCTCGTTCCGCGGCGAGCATGGAGGAGACCTGCTCGGCGGCGCGGCGGCGCAGTTCGTTGAGAATGGAAACCGGCACGAAAAGCTGCTCTGGGTTGTGGATGCGGATGTCCTGGAGCTCGAATTCCGTGTCGCCAAGTTTGGCAAAGCACTTGCGGACCGCCTCGTCCAAATGCTCGGGGGGATTCTTGGCGGGCTCAAGGGGCTTTTCCAGAGTGAGGGTCGTCGTCACGTCCGGCAGCTCCTGTTCGCCAATGCAGGGCTGGGAAATCACCGTGAGGTGGTCGCGGGCGATGGTCAACTCGAAATAGACCGGATGGCGTGAACGCATCAGCGCCGGGCGTACGGAGGGCCAGGAGTAGCGGTTCTTGACCTCCTGCGAGGAAGTACAGAAGACCTTCTGTCCCGGCTCGATTTGCGGGTGGTCCGGCGGCAGCGGCACCTCGACGGTCATCTCCGGGGCCGCGGTAAAGGCATTCTCGAAGCGCTCCTGGCCGCCCTGGGCATAGACGTGCAGTTCATCCACGGGAAAGCCGTAGGGACGATCACGGCCCGGAGGCTCGACTTGCAGACCGTCATGGCGGGAGAGCGTCTGGTTCTTGAGCTGGAAACGCAGGCAGTCGGGGAGACCGGCGCGGGGACCGGGAATCACCGCCGAGACCACCCCGACCTCCGCTCCGCGTGGTCCGGTGGTATGCGGGTCGGTGATGGCGGCCGCGCGGTCGTTGATGAGAAAGAACTTGGTCCAGGGACGG
>JAFYIW010000242.1 GCA_017538465.1 Victivallales bacterium | reverse complement strand
TTGGCGATTTCGCACCAGCGCGGCCAGCCGAATGCCGTCCATCAGTCCGGCTTCCGCCAATTCCTTGAGGCTTTTCCCCGCAATGGGCGTCTCCTCCGCGACGCGCGCGGCAATCATGCTGGCTTCCGGATTGGAGAACTCCATCTGCTCCAGCACGCACTGATAGCGGAGGACCTCCATGATGTGCTTGTGGCATTCCTCGGGCGAGGAGAACCACTTGTCAATGCCGAAGAACTCCGGCATCACGCCATCCGCGGACGAGAAGACCGTGGAGGAATAGACACGGCAGATGGTCGACTTGCAATGGAAATGCCGAGCCAGTTGGCAGGCCAGCATATTCGAGGGCTGGTCGCCGCTGACCGCCAGCAGCAGATCCGCATTCAGGATGCCGGCGCGCTTCAGCACGGAGACATTCGTGGCGTCTCCAGTGACCATCCCGACATCCAGGGTGTCTCGGACCCGCTCAAATTCGGACTTTTCGCGGTCCAGCAGGACAATGTCGTGGCGAGAGGCACTCATGCGCTCCGCCAGCATCTGCCCGAGTTCGCCTGCTCCAATGACGACAATCTTCATGGGGTAACGTCCTGCTTGTGTTTTAGGGATGATTAGGAAGAACGCGGAGTTTGCGTCCTGCGTCAGTTAAGGGAGAATCAATATCCCCCGAGGGCTTTCTGAATCTCCGTCTGGAATTCCTGGATGTCCTGCTGGTCGGGTTTTCCAGAGCCCTCGTCCGGAATGAATCCCAGACGGCCGAACTGGTCAAGGTACCATTCGCCCGAAGCCCCTGAGCCGAATTTCACCGTGCCAGAGACCGCCGCGCCAGGACGCACGACCTTGCTGACCTCGACGGTGGTCGCTCCACGCAGGGCGTCCCCTTCTGCAGACGGTGCAGGAGAGGGTTCGGGATTTCCCCCTTCCTCCGGGAAGTCATCTGCCCCCTCGTTGTATGGCGATGCGTCTTTTGCCTCAGGGACCTGCGTGGTGGCTGCGGCAGGGGCGGGCTTGGTCTTGGGACGACTGGCCTCGACTTTCGCATCCTGCTTGGACCAATTGACCTGAAGGTCTGCGGTGAGCATCCGCAACTCCATATAGGTCAGATGGAGATCAAAGCGCTCGGCCAGCTGATTCTGCAGCTCGGAGAGCGACATCCCGCCGTCCAGGCATTCCATGATAAATGCATCGCGTTCTTGAGTGGAGACTTTTTCCATAATGAAGAATGGGGAATGAGGATGGTTGTGCGGCCTTGCGCCGCACGCAGTGCAAGCCCCGCCCGCCCCAGGAACAGCTTAGCACTCGGGGAGCGAGGCGGCGGCGGCGGCCTGGCCGTGGCGCTTCTCGCGCTCGGAGGGCTCGTAGAAGTGGATGTCGGCGATTTCGGGGAACTCGGCCTTGAGGACGCGGCGCGCCTCGTCGAGGATGATCTGTCCGCCCTCGCCGGAGACCACGCGGCCCAGCACCTCCAAATGCTTCAGCGTGGGATAGAAGGAGCAGTATTCCGCGACCGTGTAGCCGAAATACACGCCGATGGTCTGGTAGATTTTGCGCGCGCGGTCGTCGCCCTGCGCCATGAGTTCCTGGACGCGCTTGAGGCGCACGGGGAACTTGTCGGCGGGGATGTCGGGCATCTCGATGCCGGCCACGGGAATGAGGCGGGCGACGGCCTGCTGGGAGAAGTAGTTGGCGCCCACGCCGATGTCGCGGGACCACTCGTCCATCGCGGCGTTCGGGTTGTAGTCCACGGGGGCGAAGGCCAGTTCGTTCATCCAGCCCTTGATGGTCATCTTGTCGTCCACATAGCCGGCCGCGAGGCTGGAGCCCATGGCGATGCCCAGCACCGCGCCCTCCTGGAGCGCGATGGCGCCCGCCAGCGCGGTGACATCGCCGTCGTTCTCCAGGCGCAGCGGGATGCCCCACTGCTTCTGGATTTCCTTGAAGATCGGCGCGGCCTCGGCGTCGAAGCGGGAACGCGGGGTGATGCCGCGGAAGAGCGAGACGTTGCGGGCGCGGCCATCCACGAAGACGCCTGCGGAGGAGCCGCCGATACCCTTCACGACCGCATTCGGGTCAACGGACTTGATGGCCTTCTCGGCCTCCTTGAGCACGAAGTTGATGTGGTCGTAGTGATACTGGATGTCGGTCTGGGGCTTGGGATCCCAGACATACTCGGCGGAGAGCAGCGGCTCGCCGTCGGCCTTGAGCGCGAGCTGACCGTCCTTGACCACGGCGACCTTCTCGTCCGAGGCGCCCAGGTCGAAGCCGATGCGCCAGCCAGACCAGTCGAGCTTCACCGCCGCGCCGTCGCCGTCATTCTCGGCAGGCACGTCATTGGGCGTGGGAGCATAGACGAAGGTCATTGGCTTCTCGTAGGTGTAGTCGCCCCAGAACTGGGTGTCGAAGGCGCGGCAGCCGGTCTCGCAGTAGCAGCTGCGGAGGAACTGCACGAGGCATTCCGGCGCATGGATGGTGACCTTCCAGCCGCCATACTGCCACAGCAGGAACTTCACGATGCGCTCGACATAGAAGAAATTCGCCGCCGCACGAGGATGGCGCATATCGAAAACACGCGTGTCAAAACGCGAGACGCGGCCGCGGTCGCGCTCCACCGCAATCAGGCACGGCACCGCACAGCCAGACTCGTCCACCTCCTTCAGGAAGGCGCGATTGGCCAGCACGGGCGGGCGGAAGTCGGGGTCCAGGACGGGGACGATGTTCGGGGCGATTAGGCGAAATTCTTGATTCATAATAGGTTAGAGGTTAGAAGTTAGAGGTTAGAGGTTCATTTCACCAAAGCCTGCATGGCGGCGTCCTGCGCTTCCATCTGGCGCACCAGCTCGAACTGGGTGCGGTTGCGGTCAAGGTTCTGGCCGGGACGGTGCGTCTTGAAATAGACATCGCCCTCCAGGTAGTCGGTGAGGAAACGCAGACCACACTCGAAGGTCAGGAGGCGTCCCGAGAAGGGCAGCAGGCGTTTCTCCTCGGCGGTCAGGAAGGTCGCGCTGGAGAGGTAGCCCTGCACAAGTGCATCGAAGAGCTTGATGTCAAAGACCACTTTGGAGAGGTCCGGCTCGTCCTCGGCGGCGGTCATCGTGGTGGTGCGGATTTCGTCGCCGAAATCGTAGAGGACACTGCCAGGCATGCAGGTATCCAGGTCAATCACGCAGATGCCCTCGCCCGTCTGGTCGTCCAGCATCACGTTGTTGATTTTGGTGTCGTTGTGGGTCACGCGGGCGGGGAGACGGCCGTCCGCCAATTCTTCCACGACGATGGCGCATTCCTTCTCATGCGCAAGCGCGAAGTCGATTTCCTTCTTGCATTCGGCGGCACGGCCGAGCTTGTCCTCCTTGAGAACCTGGAGGAACTTCTGGAAGCGCTTGGGCGTGTGGTGGAAATCCACGATGGACTCGAAGAGCGGCCCGCCAGGCAAATCCGCCAGAGCGCACTGGAATTTGCCAAAGGCGCGGGCGGCCTGGTAGGCCTGGCTCGGGTCGGTGACCGCATCGTAGGTCTTGGCGCCCTCGATGAACAGATACACGCGCCAGCACGAATTGTCCGCCGGATTGCGGTAGAATGCCTCGCCAGTGGTGGTCGGCACGATGGTGAGCGCGGCGCGGGAGTCGCCGGGGTTGCGGGCGGCGATGTGCCGCGTCACGCGCTGGATGTTCTCCATCAGCTTGGGGACATTCGGGAAGATGTTCTGGTTGATGCCCTGGAGGATGTAATGAACCGCCAGGCCACTCTGGTCCACGGTGACGCGGTAGGTGTCATTGATGTGACCGGAACCCCAGGGCTCCACTTTCGTCACCACGCCACGCAGGTCGAAATTCGCCAGCACGCCAGCGAGTTTTTCAAGCAAGTCGCTCATTATCAACTCCACAGTTTTTCAGGATAGACGCCGTTTTTGGTCAGCGCGGCAATCTGGTCGCGCACAATCGCGCGGTCCTCGGTGTAGGTCATGCCGAACCACTTCTCGGGCGAATTGCGCACGTGCGCCTTCCAGCCTTTCGCCACCAGGGTATTCACCACGGACGGAATGAAGAACTCCTTCTTGGGTTCGTTGATATTCGCAGCCAGGAAGTCCTTGAGCTGGGCGTCAATTTCCGCGAAAGCACTCTGCGGGAATCCCCAGAGGTTCATCGAGGCGGGCTCCAGGCCAGTCAGGGGCTGCCAAGCGCCCTGTTCGTCCTGATAGCGCGCCCTGCCCTCCGGCTGGGCCTCGATGGTGGTTCGCTCGACCACGCCGGTGAGCAGGCCATTGGCATCCACGGAGCAGATTCCACGGGAGACGCTGCCGTTTTCGGAGAGGGTGTTGTTCAGACGGAAGGCGACCATCCCGCAGGCGGTGTCGTTGAACTCCGGCGCGGCGAGCAGTTTCGCCATTTCCGCAAAGGACTCCTTGCCGTAGAAGTCGTCTGCGTTCACCATTCCAAATGGGCCAGTGATGACATTGCGGGCGCACCAGACCGCATGGCCAGTGCCCCACGGCTTCACACGGGTTTCAGGGCAGACGAAGGGCGCGGGGAGGTCATTCTTCGCCTGAATCACATACGCGACCTCCAACTTGCCCTCCAGACCATTCCCGAAATGCTCCTTCAGTGGCTGCACCAGTTCCTCGCGCACGATGAAGACCACGCTCTTGAACCCAGCACGCCAGGCGTCATAGACCGAATAGTCCAGAATGAACTCGCCACCAGGACCGACGGGATCCATCTGCTTGATTCCACCATAACGGCTGCCCAAACCGGCGGCCAACACGAGCAAGGTAGGAGACTGCATCTTCTTTCAGTTTAAAGTTGAAAGGTTAAAGGTTAAAGTTGAAATTCGTTGGGAAACGAAAGCGGGAGGGACGCGCTCCAGCGCGCCCTTCGAGGAAACAAAGCGCGCCATCTGCCTGCCACGCCGTAGCGTCAGCGAAGGCGGGTGCCCGCGCATTCTGCGCGGTGGTTCTGCGCCTCGGCGCGTGCGCCGAGGCTATTGCCGATCCAGTTCCTCGCCGTATTCCTGCAAAGATTTCACGCCATCATGGCCGTGCAGTTTCGCCTGGATGCCGTTGGCGACCGCATTGGCGGCGGCGATGGTGGTGAAATACGGCACGCCATACCGAATGGCGTTCTTGCGGATGTAGGAGTCATCCTTGACGGAGGCCTTCCCGATCGGAGTGTTGATGACAATCTGAATCTGCCCATTCTTGAGCACATCCAGGATGTCGGGACGCCCCTCGCCAATCTTGGCGATCTCCTCGACCGCCAGCCCGGCCTTCCGCAGAGTCTTCGCGGTGCCTTCGGTGGCCAGCAGCTTGAAGCCCATCTCGGCAAGTTGCTTGGCGGGCTTGAGGACGCCCTCGTGGTCCTTGGGAGCCACGGTGATCAGCACGGTGCCCTTCAACGGCAACGCGGGCTTCGCGGCCTCTTCGGCCTTGAAGAAGGCCAGCCCGAGGTCCTTGGAAAGCCCCAGCACCTCGCCAGTCGAGCGCATCTCCGGCCCCAGCACGGGATCCACTTCGGGAAGCATCGGGAACGGGAAGACCGCCTCTTTCACGCCAAAGTGCGTGATCTTGCGCTCGCGGGCATCCAGCTCCTTGAGCTTCTTGCCCATCATCACGTCCGTCGCCAACCGCGCCATCGAGATGCCGCAGACCTTCGAGACAATCGGCACCGTGCGGCTCGCGCGCGGATTCGCCTCAATCACATAGACCACGCCGCGGCAAATCGCGAACTGGACATTCAGCAGTCCCACCACGCCCATCTCGATTGCGATTCGGCGGGTGATGTCCTTGATTTGGTTCTCGTAGTCCGCGCCCATGGTGGGCGGCGGAATCACGCAGGCGGAGTCGCCGGAGTGGATGCCCGCCAGTTCGATGTGCTCCATCACGGAGGGCACAAAGGCGTCCGTGCCGTCGCCGATGGCGTCTGCCTCGGCCTCCAGTGCGTCGTCCAGGAAGCGGTCGATGAGGATGGGACGGTCGGGCGAGACCTCGGCCTCGGCCTTGAGGACGTATTCCTTGAGCATCGCCTCGTCCTGCACGACTTCCATGCCGCGCCCGCCCAGCACGAAGGAGGGTCGCACCATCACGGGGAAGCCAATCTGGTGGGCGATGGCGAGCGCCTCATCGAGATTGGAAGCCATGCCAGACTCGGGCATCGGGATACCCATCTTGTCCATCAGCTTGCGGAAGAGGTCGCGGTCCTCGGCGAGCGCGATGGTCTCGGGGGTGGTGCCCAGGATCTTCACGCCGGCGGCGTTGAGCTGCTCGGCCAGGTTTAGCGGAGTCTGTCCGCCAAACTGCACGATCACGCCCATCGGCTTTTCCTTGTTGTAGATCGCCAGCACATCCTCCAACGTGAGCGGCTCGAAATAGAGCTTGTCGGAGGTGTCGTAGTCGGTGGAGACGGTCTCGGGGTTGCAATTGACCATGATGGTCTCGTAGCCCAGCTTCCGCAGTTCCTTGGCCGCATGGACGCAGCAGTAGTCGAACTCGATGCCCTGGCCAATGCGGATGGGTCCGCCACCCAGCACCATGACTTTCTTGGAATTGTCGCTGGCCAGCGAGGTATCCTGCGGCAGATTGTAGCTGGAGAACCAGTAGCAGGCGTCCTTGACGCCCGAGACGGGCACCGCTTCCCACGCCTCGGCCATGCCCAACGCCAGACGCTGGTTGCGGATGATCTCCTCTGGCGTCTTGAGCAACTGCGCCAAATACTTGTCGCTGAAGCCGTCCTTCTTGGCCTGGATGAGCAATTCGGCGGGCAACTGGCGGTCGCGGTATTTGAGTATCTCCTCTTCCTCCTCGACCAGCTCCTTCATCTGCACCATGAAGTAGTGCTTGATGGCGGTCATCTTCTCCAGCTGCTCCAGGCTCGCGCCCTTGCGAATCGCCTCGTAGAGCAGGAACTGACGCTGGCTGGAGGGCTCCTTCAATTTCTCCAGAATCTCCTCCAGGCTCAACGAATTGAAGTCCTTGTAGAAGCCCAGTCCGGCACAGCCGCGCTCCAGCGAGCGGATGGCCTTCTGGAAGGCCTCCTTGTAGTTCTTGCCGATGCTCATGACCTCGCCGACCGCGCGCATCTGCGTGCCCAGCTTGTCCTGCACATTGCGGAACTTCTCGAAGGCCCAGCGGGCGAATTTGACCACGACGTAGTCGCCGGAGGGAGTGTATTTTTCCAGGGAGCCATCGCGCCAGTAGGGCAGTTCGTCCAACGTGATGCCGGCCGCCAGCAGAGCGGAGACGAAGGCGATGGGGAAGCCCGTGGCCTTGGAGGCCAGCGCGGAGGAGCGCGAGGTGCGCGGGTTGATTTCGATGATGACCAGGCGGTCGTCCTTCGGGTTGTGCGCGAACTGCACGTTGGTGCCGCCAATCACGCCGATGCCCTCGACCACTTTGTAGGAGAGTTCCTGCATCCGCCGCTGAAGTTCCGGAGAGATGGTCAGCATCGGGGCCGTGCAGAAGGAGTCGCCGGTGTGCACGCCGACGGGATCCACGTTCTCGATGAAGCAGACGGTGATCATCTGCCCCTTCGCGTCCCGCACAATCTCCAGCTCCAGCTCCTCCCAGCCATACAGCGACTCCTCAATCAGAATCTCGTGGACCAGGCTCGCCTGAAGACCACGCGCCGCGATGGTGCGAAGCTCCTCGACATTGTAGCAGAAGCCACCGCCCGTGCCGCCCATCGTGTAGGCGGGACGCACCACCACCGGATAGCCGATTTCCTGTGCCACCGCCAGCGCGTCCTCGACGCTGTTGACGGTCTTGCTCGGCGCCATGCCGACGCCCAGGGAGTTCATCGTCTCCTTGAAGGCCTCGCGGTCCTCGCCGCGCTTGATGGCGTCAATCTGCACGCCGATGACCTTCACGCCATATTTGTCCAGCACGCCCTTCTCCGCCAGTTCGCTGGAGAGGTTCAAGGCGCTCTGGCCGCCCAGATTCGGCAGCAATGCGTCCGGCTTCTCGCGCGCGATGATCTGCTCCATGCGCTCGGCGTTCAGCGGCTCGATGTAGGTGTGGTCCGCCGTCCCCGGGTCGGTCATGATGGTCGCGGGGTTGGAGTTCACCAGCACGATTTCGTAGCCGAGGCTCCGCAGGGCCTTGCACGCCTGGGTGCCGGAATAGTCGAATTCGCAAGCCTGGCCAATCACGATCGGACCGGAACCGATGATCATGACCTTCTTGATATCTGTGCGCTTGGGCATCTTGTCTCCTGAAAGTTATAACGAAAATGCACCCCTCGAAAGAAAAGGTGCGCTGGAGACGCATGTCGCTGACCTGCGGAACGTCGCAGAATCGTCCACAGAGGCCATCGGCAATTGCCTCGTCGGGGAATGGATGTAGGTAAACTGACTTAATATAAGAGGTAATTGGCAAATTGCCTTTTTCCAAGACCTCCTTTGACCTTCCACCTCTCACCAGCACCCTCATTCCGCATTCCCAAAAACGATTAAAAAATAACGTTTTTATCCGTTAGCGTCCTTGACATTGGGATAATTTGCACTATCTTTACCGCGTTAATCCAAAATCGGCGGTTTTGACCATCCGCCCGGTTCCCTCCTTCGAAATTCCTCCCCCGCTCACGTCATGCCATATAAACTCGCCATTGTCGGAGTCCGTCACCAGCATATATTCCAGTTGCTGGCCGAGGCCGAAAAGATGAAGAATGTCGAAGTCGTGGCCATCTGCGAGGAGAACCGCAAGACCCGCGAGGCATACGCGCAGACCGGCCAGTTGAAAATCACCCACTCGTCCATCGACGCGATGCTGGCGGAGACGCCCTGCGACATCATCGGCATCGGCGACTACTACGGCCGGCGCGGCGCATTGGTCATCCAGTCCCTTCGCGCCGGACGCCATGTGCTGGGAGACAAGCCGTTGTGCACCACGCTTGCAGAGTGCGACAAGATCAGCGAACTCTCCCGTAAAACCCACTTGAAGGTCGGCTGCATGTTCGGCCTGCGCTGGCAAGGCGCGCTGCAGGTGATGCGCAAGAAGATTCAGAATGGCGACTTGGGTCCCATCCGCACCATCTCCATCACCGGCCAGCATCCCCTGATGCTCAAGAAACGCCCGGGCTGGTATTTCGAGCCTGGGAAACACGGCGGAACCATCAACGACATCGGCGTGCACACGCTGGACACCGTCCAGTGGCTCACGGGTGCCAATGTCGCCGAGGTGACCGGCGCGCGTGTCTGGAACGGCAAGGCCTCCGCCACCCCGTGGTTCAAGGACTGCGCGCAGTTCATGCTCCGTCTCTCCAATGACGTGGGCGTCATTTCCGACGTGTCGTATCTCTCTCCCGACTCCTGCGGCTATGATGTCCCGCAATACTGGCGCATCACTGTGCATGGCGACAATGGCGTGCTGGAGTCCAACAGCAACGACACGAATGTAATGTTCGCCACTTCCAAGGACAAGAAGCCACGTGCCCTGAAATGTCCGCCGAACACCGATTCGAATTATCTGCATGACTTTATCGCCGAATTGGAAGACAAGCCGCGCCCCGGTCAGCTCATGACCCCGTATGTCCTGCGCACGACGCGTGCCGCCCTCCAAATCCAGCAGGCGGCCGATCAAAATAAGAGCTTCCCGTTCAATATAAAATAGTTATGAACGCACAGGAAGCCGTGACGCATACCGTCCAATGTCTGGGCTGTGACGCGGCATGCGAGGTCTATGTGGAAATGCGCAACGGCCAGCCGGTCTGTCTCGGTGGCAACAACTGTCCCACTGGAGAACAATACGCCTGCGCCCAATGCAACTCCACAACCACGCATTGATCTTTTGACAAGCGCGAATTACGAATTACAAATTACGAATTACGAAGATGCCAGAACAACTGTTAGGAATCAACCCCGTCAACGAGGCCTTGCAGGCGGGCCATCGCGTCATCCATGAGATTTTCGTGGCGCAGGGCACGGAGAACAACCCCCGCATGCGCAAGTTGGTCGCCGACGCGAAGTACCGCCATGTCAAGGTCACCACTATCAGCCGTGCCGACCTGGGCGTGCGAAGCGGCACCCGAGAGAACCAGGGCGTGATGGCCATCTGCGAGCCTTTCCCCTACACCCCATACGCGGAAATCCTCGGAGCGCCGCGGATGGTATTGCTGGACAACATCGAGGATCCCCATAACATCGGTGCCATCATGCGCACCAGCGAGGTGCTGGGCTGGGGCAATGTCCTGCTGCCGCGTCGGGGAGCCGCGTTGGTTCTGCCTTCCGTCGCCCGTTCGGCGGCGGGGGCCTGCGAATATCTGAAAATCGCGGTGAACTGCTCCAGCAACCAATATGTGAAGATTGCTCAAGAGGAAGGCTACCAAGTCGTCGCGCTGGACGGCGCCGGGAAGAACACACTGGAGGAGGTCCAGGCCGCCCACCACGAGCAGCTGCTATTGGTGGTCGGGGGCGAGGACTCCGGCGTCGGGCAGTTCATCAAGATGAACG
>JAFYIW010000241.1 GCA_017538465.1 Victivallales bacterium | reverse complement strand
GCAACTCCGCATGAAGCATGGGAGGAGCGGCCAGGATGCCCTCCTGGGGGAAATTCCGTCCGCCATGCAAATCGGTGAACACTCCGCCCGCCTCGGTCAACATCAGCCACCCCGCGCCGAAATCGTATGGCTGGAGATTCAGTTCCCAAAAGGCATCCATACGACCACTGGCCACATAGCAAAGATCCATCGCAGCGGAACCGAAACGCCGAATCCCCCGACATTCCAGGCTAAGCTGATTGAAATACTTCAGGTTGTTCACGGTCTTCCAGCCCGAACGAATGCAGGAGAAACCAGTTGCCAAGACAGCTTCCTTCAGCGTGCCATGCGGGCAGACGTGAATGGGCACGCCATTGCAAGTCGCGCCCTCCCCCGCCTCGGCATAGTAGGTCTCCTGAAGCACTGGCGCACAGACGCATCCCGCAATTGGGTGGTCATTTTTCCACAGCCCGACGGACACGCACCAGAACGGCTGGTGCATCACATACGAGAGGGTCCCATCGATAGGGTCCACTACCCAAGTAAAGGATTCGGCTTCGTCGGCCTTTTCCCCCTGCAGGGGATTGCCGCCGCCGGTCTCCTCGCCGTAGAAGCCGTATGACGGAAATGCCTCGGCCAATTCTTTGCGCAAAAACAGCTCCACCGCCTTGTCCGACTTGGTGACCAGGTCCTTTTCCGTCGCCTTCGTGTCAACATGCATCGGATCAATCTCAGATTGAAGCGAAAGCGCCAATGCGGCGGCCTTCTTCACGACTTTTTCCAGAACGGCTTGGTATTGCAACATGATGGGAAGGGAAAATGAAATTACATTATAAAAAAACGCACCCGAGTCAAGCACTCTCACGGGAAACGCCGATAATGTAATGGATGCGGAATTCTCCGTTAGCACCCTTTCCTTGATCTCCTAATTCTTTCGCCTGAACTCACGACCATGTATCAGAATCCCTCCACTCCCGCCTGGAAAGCTCTCCAGAAGCACTTCGACCAGATTCACTCCACCACCATTGCGGAATATTTCGCCCAGGACGCAAGCCGCGCCGATGCCTTCCACGCGGAATTCGGCGACCTCTTCCTGGACTACTCCAAGAACCGCATTGACGCCAAGGGCATGGAGCTGCTCTTCGCGCTGGCCCGCGAGGCGAAACTGACCGAGAGCATCGAGGCGATGTTCACGGGGAAGAAAATCAACGAGACCGAGAACCGCGCCGTGCTGCACGTGGCTCTGCGCAACCGCTCCAACACGCCGATTCTAGTGGACGGCAAGGACGTGGTGCCGGAGGTCAACCGCGTGCTCGACCAGATGGCGGCCTTTGCGGGAAAAGTGCGTTCGGGGGAATGGCGTGGCTACACGGGCAAGCCAATTCGCAATGTCGTAAATATCGGTATTGGCGGCAGTGATTTGGGTCCCAAGATGGCCTGCGAGGCGCTCAAGGCCTTCAGCACGCCAAATCTCCAAGTCTTCTTCGTCTCCAATGTGGACGGCTTCCACATCTGCGACACTTTGCGTGGTCTGGATCCCGCCGAGACGCTCTTCATCGTCGCCTCCAAGACCTTCACCACCCAGGAGACGATGACCAACGCAAACACCGCCCGCAACTGGGTGCTCTCCGCCTTCGCCAGCAACGACGCGATCGCCAAGCACTTCGTGGCGGTCTCCACCAACGCCGAGGAGGTCTCCCGCTTCGGCATCGACGTGGCCAACATGTTCGCCTTCTGGAACTGGGTCGGCGGACGCTACTCGATGTGCTCCGCCATCGGTCTGCCCATCATGCTCGCCATCGGCCCAGAACGCTTCTTCGAGATGCTGGACGGCTTCCATGCGATGGACAACCATTTCCGCACCGCCCCTCTGGAGCAGAACCTCCCCGTCATTCTCGCGCTCCTGGGCATCTGGTACAACAACTTCTACGGTGCCCAGAGCCACGCCATTCTGCCCTACGACCAGGCGATGCACCGCTTCGCCGCACATCTCCAGCAGGTCTCGATGGAGTCCAACGGCAAGAGCGTGGACAAGCAAGGCAACCGCGTGACCTGGCAGACCGGCCCGGTCATCTGGGGCGAACCCGGCACCAATAGCCAGCACTCCTTCTTCCAGCTGCTCCATCAGGGAACCAAGCTGATTCCTGGAGACTTCATCGGCTTCTGCCGTTCCCAGACGCCCGTGGGCGACCATCACAAGAAGCTCCTGGCCAATTTCGTGGCCCAGACCGAGGCCTTGGCTTTCGGAAAGTCCACAGCGCAGGTCAAGGCCGAGGAGCCTGGCATCTCCGACGCGCTGGCAGCCCAGAAGACCTTCGAGGGGAACCGCCCCACCAACACCATCATTTGCGATGAATTGACGCCCTACACTCTCGGCGTGCTGATGGCCCTCTACGAACACAAGATCTTCACCCAAGGCATCATCTGGAACATCTACTCCTTCGACCAGTGGGGCGTCCAGCTTGGGAAGGTCCTGGCCAAGCGCATTCTCAGGGACTTCGACGCACCCGCCGACGCGCCGCTGGCTCACGATGGCTCCACCAGCCAGATTATCCAGCACATCAAAGCCAAGCTCTAGAAAACTACTCTGGTTCTGTATGACTCCCATCACTCCCTGGCTAAAATCGCGCTGCCGTTGGCAGTGCTTTGCCAGGGGGGCTTTTTATTTATTGGAAGGCCTTGCGTCCTTCGGGGTGTTTTGTCTCATTCTATGGGGTTATGAGACCCTCGCCTCGCCCATTGCCGAAAAGACCGCATTGAGGCTTCTGGCCATACTGGCTGTTCTTCTATTGGCAGGAAGCATCATGCGTTTGTTCCGGCTCCTTCGTCAAAACTCCCTAAAGGAGAGAATCCGTGCCTTCTGTCAAGATAATCCGCAGGACCACGATACTCTGGAGGCCATTGTCGAGCTGGAAACGAAGGCCTCGCATGAAACCCTGCGGCCCTTCGAACAGGAGTTTTTGCAAGAGGCACAGACGCCATACGCACGGGACAATTTTCATCTGCTCCGCCAATCTCGCGCCTTTCGCCGTCCGCACTGGCTAGGATTGGCCCTGATGGCGGCCACCCTGGTTGCGCTCTGCTTCGTGCTCCGCCCGCCTGTTTTGACTCGCGCATGGAATGGCCTCGTTTGCCAAACCCCTGGCGTGGAATTCCTCCAGATGCAGCCAGAGGTCGAACGACATCAGGATATGGAAGTCGTGGTGCAGGTGAATCGCTATG
>JAFYIW010000240.1 GCA_017538465.1 Victivallales bacterium | reverse complement strand
TCTGGAGCGCCCGATCTCGTCAACGCCAGGTTGCCGGACCTGAATCATTTGCCGGAATTCACCAGCCATTTCAAAATCTCCGGTGACGACCCGCCACTGGAGAAAGACGGCCGTACGGTCTTTCAGCGCACTCTCCGCGCCATCATTCCAGGCGACCTGGAACTGCCTCCCATCTCTCTTTCCTATTTTGACCCGGAAGCCCGCGAATACCGCACTACCACCACCAAGCCCATTCCCCTTAAGGTCATCGCCGCACGTCAAATCACCTTGGAGGACGCCCAGAGTAACGTCCTCGCGCCATCAGCCGTCACCGAGGTCGTCGCCCAAAACACGGGGTTGGAGCCCGACTTTTCCAAAGAAGAATGCTGGCGCACAGGTCCTCGACTGGCTCCCTTCTCAGATTGCAGACATTTTTTCGTTCCGCTACTCTGTCTCGTCATCCCCCCCGCACTCTGGCTGGCCTGCGTACTGCATGTCCTGCTGACCCGTCGCCGCAATGCCACCGGAACCGCCCGGGCGGTGAAAGGAGCCAAAGGCGTCCTGCTTAGCACCATTGAGCGCCTGAACGCCAGTGATCCGCAATGTGGCGCCAAGTTCTCTGTCGCGCTCCAGACCTTCTTCGCCACCCGCTTCCAATTGCCTCCGGGCGCCATCACCTACACGGACGCAGAGGCAGCGGCCCTCCGCGACGGCTTCACCACCGAACAAATCACTCCTTTCCGTGACCTTTTTGCCTCCTGCGAGGCCGCCCAATACGCTGGCGGTGCCTTCAGCCTGGATACCGCGCGAACCATCCTCAAGAATGCCATAAAGCCATTCTAGCCTTTCCAAGACAATATGATACAGTCTTTCCTTGTCTTTCTCCTTTGCCTGGCCGCTAGCACCCCGGATGCCAGTATCGAAGAGAAACTTCTTCACCAGGCATCCTCCGCCGGCCGTGGCGCAGTGGAAGCCGCCCAGATCTCCACCGACGAGGCACGGGCATTATGGGAAACCGCCGCAATACGGTATGAGGAGACCGTACAAGGTTACGAGAACGGTCAAATCTACTACAACCTAGGAAACACCTACGCGCAACTGGATGACATTCCTCACGCCATCCTCAATTATCGGCGCGCGCAATACTTCCTGCCACATAACCGTCAACTTCTAGCCAATCTTCAATATGTTCGCGCGAAGCGTCAAGACCACATCGCAGAACCGGAGACTTCCCCCGTCCTCCAGACACTCTGCTTCTGGCACTATGATCTCTCCTTCCATGCACGCCTTTGGCTCGCCACTCTCCTCAATGCCATTTTCTGGGCAACGGCCATCCGCCTTCTGTAGCGACGTCCCGTCTGGCTGAAAGTCACTGCGGTCATCCTCCTTCTCGGCATTCTCGCCTTTGGCGGCTCCGTCCTCGCCTCATGGCACTCCCTGCGCCATGCGCACCCTGCCGTCATTGTGGCGGATGAGACCATGCCGCGCAAGAGCGACGGATTCTCCTACGCCCCGGCCTTTGACGCGCCCATCCATGCCGGCACCGAGGTCACCATCTTGCGCACCCGCGGCGACTGGCATGAGATCGCCCTGCCCAATCATCTCACCGGCTGGCTACCGGATACCGACTTGGAGGCATTGTGAAGGGAAGTATATTATATGGGTCTCTTTGACCATGTCTATGCAAAAGTTTATCGTCACTGGAATGAGCTGCGCCGCCTGCCAGGCGCGCGTGGAGAAGGCGGTCGCCAAGGTCCCGGGCGTCACCGGCGTCGCCGTGAGCCTGCTGACCAACTCCATGGGCGTAGAGGGCACGGCGGATGCCGATGCCATTATCCATGCCGTTGAAGCCGCTGGCTATGGTGCAAAAGTCCATCCAAGACAAAACACGACAGAATTCGACGATTCCGCAGGGCTAGCTTTACAAGACACCGAGACGCCACGGCTGAAGCGGCGGCTCCTCTGGTCGGTGCTCTTCCTGGTGGTTCTGATGTATATCACGATGGGGCACCACATGGGGGGCTGGCCATTGCCGAACTTCCTCGTGCAACAGCATCTACGGCTTGCCTTTACGCAGATGCTTCTGGCGTTCGTCGTGATGGCCATCAACGGCAAGTTCTTCACCAGCGGCTTTAACGCCCTTCTCCATCGTGCCCCCAATATGGACACCTTGGTCGCACTGGGTTCCTCCGTCTCATTTGGCTGGAGCCTCTTCGTGGTAGTTCAAATGTGCAGGCTCGTCACCCAAGGCGGAGCAACTGCGGAGCTGATGGACCTCTACCACCAGCTCTATTTCGAGTCCGCCGCGATGATTCCCGCCCTCATCACGGTGGGGAAGCTGCTGGAAGCGAAGTCCAAAGGACGTACCACCGACGCCCTCAAGGAATTGATCCGACTCGCTCCGAAGACGGCCATCCTGCTACGAAATGACCAGGAATGCGAGGTCCCCATCGCAGAAGTCCAGAAGGATGATGTCTTCGTGGTCCGCCCAGGTGCAAGCATCCCCGTGGACGGCGTGGTGCTCTCTGGCACCAGTGCGGTGAACGAATCCGCGCTCACTGGCGAGTCCATTCCCGTGGACAAGACGGCGGGGGATGCAGTCAGCGCGGCGACCCTCAACCAGTCGGGCTTTCTGACCTGCCGCGCCACGCGCGTAGGCGAAGACACCACGCTGGCCCAGATTATCCGGCTGGTTTCGGATGCCTCTGCGACCAAGGCGCCCATCGCCCGCATTGCGGATCGGGTGTCCGGCATCTTCGTGCCGACGGTCATCGCCATTGCGCTCGTGGTCATCGCAGGATGGCTTCTGAACGGACAGTCGGTCGCCTTCGCGCTGGCGCGTGGCATCGCGGTGCTGGTGATTTCCTGCCCTTGCGCCCTTGGCCTGGCCACGCCGGTCGCAGTGATGGTCGGCAATGGCCTGGGCGCCAAAAACGGCATCCTCTTCAAGACCGGAGCGGCGCTGGAAACTGCTGGCAAAACGCAAATCATGGCGCTAGACAAGACGGGAACCATCACTTCAGGGGAGCCTCAAGTGACCGACCTCGTTCCCTCGCACGGTCACACCGAAACAGAACTTCTGGAGGCCGCCTTCGCCCTGGAACGCAAAAGCGAACACCCGCTGGCCAAGGCAATTGTGAAAGCGGCCGAAGACCGCCGCCTCCCCGTCCACGAAGTCACTGACTTCCAGGCCATGCCTGGCAATGGGCTGGGGGGAATGTGCGGACAACGGCGGCTGCGCGGAGGCAACGAGGTATTCCTCCGCAATATGACCAGTCTCCCCGAAGCTCTTGTGCAAACCGCCAGAACTCTCTCCTCCCAGGGAAAGACGCCACTCTTTTTCGCCGAAGACCACACGCCCCTGGGCATCATCGCCGTGGCCGACACCATCAAGCCCGATTCCGCCGAGGCCATTCGCCAACTGCATGGCCTGGACCTCAAAGTCATTATGCTGACTGGAGACAATCCCTGCACCGCACAGGCCATCGCCAAACAAGTCGGCGTGGACGAGGTCGCCGCCGGAGTCCTCCCCCATGACAAGGCGGAGCGCATTCAGGCACTCCAGCGCCACGGCATCACCGCGATGGTTGGCGACGGCATCAACGACGCGCCAGCTCTCACCCGAGCCGACATCGGGATTGCCATCGGCGCGGGAACGGATGTCGCCGTGGACAGCGCGGATGTCGTCCTGATGAATTGTTCACTGCTCGATGTGACGGCAGCCATTCGCCTAAGCCGAAAGACGTTGCACATCATTCACGAGAATCTCTTCTGGGCCTTCTTCTACAATGCGATCTGCATTCCTCTGGCGGCGGGGCTCTTCGGCTGGAAGATGAATCCCATGATCGGCGCGGCGGCGATGAGCCTGTCCAGCCTCACCGTTTGCCTGAACGCCTTGCGACTCAATCTCTTCAAAGTCCACGATGCGACGCAGGATCGTCCCCGAAAAGGCACGTTGCTTTCCACGCCATTGCTCGCCCAGTCACCTCAACCCGAAAGGACAGCCGAAATGCAAAAAACCATCAAAATTGAAGGCATGATGTGCCCGCACTGCGAGGCGACCGTGAAAAAGGCCCTGGAGGCCCTGCCCTTTGTCGAAAGTGCCGTCCCCAGCCATACCGCTTCAGAAGCAGTGGTCACTCTGAACGGCGACTTTGATGCTGAACTCGTCAAGAAGGCCATCGAGGACAAAGGATATACCGTCACAGGCATGGAATAAACGCCTCAGGCCTTCAGGACCTCAGCTTTTCAGCGAATCAAATATACTTTCACGGCAGAGCCCGCCAGCGTCGTGGAGACAGAAGGAGCGACCTCGCGTCCTTCCTCGTCCAACAAGCGCCTTCCCAAGGGAAGCCCCACTTCAAAAACGAACTCTCTCGGCTGATCCTTCTGATTCATCAGGACCACCAGATAATTGCCCTCGCCATCTCCCAGAACCTCATAGTCGGCGGGGGCCATGGTGGTCGTCTCCAGCATCTGAGGCGCTCGCAATCCAGTAGTGAAGAACGCCTCATAGTTGGCCACGATGCGGGAGACCTCGGCGATGGCGAGGAACGACCGTCCGTCCAACTCAGGATATTGAAACATCAGACAGCCCTTGGTGGCGTCGCAGCAACGGCGGAGGAGCGTCGCGGCCCGCACGGTCTGGGGGGCAATGCGCTGGGTGGTGTCAAACGGGAAAACCAGTTCGCCCAACACCAGCTTGGTCTTTTGGAAACACGCCTGGGTCGCCGCCAATTGCTCAGCCGAACGGCCATAGCCGCACATCGCAAAGTCCAGGATGCCCTCCAGCAATGACCAGTCGATGCCGTAAACCAGCTTGGAACGCTCGCTCTGATAGCCCGAGTAGATGGAAAAGACCACCCCTGGGAGTTCCTCGTGGATGGTCTGGCCCAGCAGACGTGCGAAATCCGCCACGCGCCGATGGCAATATTTCTGCCATTGCGACAAATGTTCCTGATTGATGCGCTCGCTGGTCAATCCCTCCGGGCTGATGCCAGCAAACTTTGCGAAGTCCGCAATGCAAAGCGGACAATAGCAGGACATATAGCTGTCCTTGACATGGCTCTCGTAATCCCAATCAATGTGCCTGACCAAACCACGGCGTTCGTGCCAGTCCTTCATCTGGCTCTTCAGGAAAGCCGCGAACTGCGGATTCCGAACCATATGGGTGGAGCAGACGATTCCCTTGCCGACCTTGCCGTCATATCCCACCTGGGCCTGCTCGGGATGCTCCTGTAGATACGGCTGGCAGTTGAAGTTCCAGTCCTCGAAGTTGAATAGCGTAAACGGCCGCAGTCTTTCATAATCTCCGACCGCGCAGTTGATTTCATTGACGCCCGCATCCGCCATATAATCGAAGATGCGGTGTTTCAGCGCATTGTCATCCATGCTGCCCAGCCAACTGCCCCACATCTCGATGAGCGCCTCCTGGGGCTGGACTCCCTTCGCCGCCTCGATGACATGCGCCGCAAAGCGATTCGGCAACTCCAGGGCATTTGCCTCCTGGCTGCTCGCATAGTAGTAGATGCTTGTCTCGTTCAGGGCAATTGCCTCGTCGATTTCGATCAGCACGGCGATCATCTCGTGGCTTTTTCGCATGGCCTGGTACGACAGCTTCTTCCGGACCGTGATGGCGTATTTGGTGAACTCCACGCCATTGCGCCACACGCTCCCCTGTTCTTTGACCTCAAGCGGGAAAAGCTTGTAGTATCCAGACGCACCCACCATCCGAATGCCAGCAGGCAGTTCGAAGGTCATCGTATAGTCGGAGACCGCCTTGCCTGGAATCCCCTGCGGAAAATAGAGAATCTGCTGAAGACCGCCACGATTCAGGAAAATGCCCTCGACCTGCCAATTCGGCCACACCAACGATGCCTCGCTCAAGATGGTCAGGCGATCCACGCCGTCCTCCCGAACCCAGCCTTCTGGATAGGGAATGGCAATCCCGCCTGCCTCCAGCGCCACGGTCGCATCCGCCGAGGCCTTCACCGTCAGTTCGTTGCCCCCAGCCTGCAGGGGCAAACTCCCCTCTGCATCCACGGCAACGCCATTGACTGCAAGTTCCGCATTTTCCAGCCGAGCCGTCAAAACGCTTGTGTTCACGCGACATTGATATTCCGGCGAACGATAGTAGATGACGTCCCCCTGGGCAAGGCTCCAGCTGAATCCGAAATCCCCTGTCCGCTCCAAAGTGAACGGCAACTCACCGATGGCCTCACCGCATTCCTGCTCCAACAGGATATCCTCGTTGCCAAAGGACACCTTGCCCTTCAGAGTTGCAGGGAGGGCGTTGGTCTTGGAAATTTTCAGCACATTCCCGCCTGGCAGGAACGCTGGAAACGACGAGACCAGAACCCCTGGGACCGCCTCGCCAAAAAACAGTTCGCCCTGATTCCGACGGTCGTGAATCCCGCCAGTGACCGTCTGCAGGGAACTGGCCTCCTTGGAGGCAACCTCACGACGGGTGGCCAGAAAACTCCATCGTTCCCCCATCAAGGGACACCCGCCAAGGCTGCTCCACGGCAGGGCGATTTCCGCGACCCAATGGGATGCCAGATGACGATTGTCCACGCCAATCGATACGACCGCGCCAGATTGCCAACTGCGGTCCCGACGAGACCAATATTCCTCCGAATCCAGGGAACTCACACAGTCGCACACTACCCCGGACGCCGCCACGACCACGTCGTACATCGTCCCGTTCAAGCGATTTCCCAAGAGCAACTCGACCATGTCGGTGGAATAGACCTGGTCGCTTTCCTCCCCCGAAAAGCCGTTCTTGAAGTCATGCAGGCGATTCTGGATGGGATCCAAGACCCCTTCCTGACATTCAAAGGCCACGTAGAGGTTATCGTCATCCCACAGGAAACGCACCGTGGTCTGCTGTTCGGCAAAACGGTTCAGTCCATCCAGCAGGAATGGCCCGCAGGCGATGCTGTCCTGCCAGACGGCATCCTGCAACTGACCGTCGATCTGGGGTGTTCCCCGCCCAACGGTGACGAGAACCGCATCGGCGAATAGCCCGACCGTCCAGATCAAAAACAGCAGAAGGTATTTTTTCATCGATGATTTCATCGTAATTTCCTTTATTCAGACTTGTTATAATATAACGGCTGTTTCGTCGTGGATTTCAGCAATTCTTCCAGCATGGCCGCCGTATGGCGGAAATTCACCTTGGTACAATGGTCATACCAGTGACGGAACTCCCCCGTAAGATATTGCGGAACCAGTTGCTCCTCAAAGTCGCATAGCGCGTGTCGCGCGGCTTCGAGATGGGCTTTAACGCTGTCATCTCCGTGCGTCCAAAACGCCTGCAGCGCCAGATGGCATTCCCGTTCGCATTGGCAAAAGCAGCGGTTAAGCCCAGAGGGATAAACTATCTGCGCATAGAAGAACGACCGTTCCGCCGGCGGAAGGGTTGCGTGGATTTGCGTTGCGCGAACATGGACGCCCTTCATGCGCTGTTCCTGAACAACTAGCGTGTTCAGCAGCTCGTCCATGGTTCCCATGTCGGGGAACATATCCCCCAGCGAGGCCAGATGCGTCGGATCCAAACCGAAGAAATAGGTCGCGCGGTCGCCTCGCGCCGCAGGCCGGATTTTGTCCCGTAGCATCCCCAGTGCCTGGTTGCTTCGGGCAATCATCAGACCGTCGTTGCACAGGGCGACGCCACGGTGGTTCTTCACGAAGGCGTCAAAGTATTCCTGATAGCACTCGGCGATTTCGTCTCGGCAACAGGAGAAGTGCTCCGCCACCCATTGGCGGAGATAGTCCCCGGCAGAAAAACCACCCGGTTGCCGCGTGATTCGGGCGGTGGCCTGGAGCCCATAGACGAACTCGCGGAGGTTCGCCGCATTGAACATCGCATAGCATAGCTTCCGAGCAGCCATCGCGCCATTCAGGACGAGGTGGAAATCCCTCGCGCCTATCGCCTGCGCCAGATGCGTGCCGACAATCACCGCGTGATGGCAGTAAACGCCATAGGCGGCCTCCTTTCGGTTGGGGGACTGGAAGAAGTCGTCCTGAAGCCGCCATCCGGCGCAGTTGTCCGCAAAGACCGTGATGACATCTGGTGGAATCTCCAGCAGGCCGCGACGATTGAAGACGACGCCCTCGGCCCACAGCGTGGTGGAAAAGACCGCCTGGTCATCGCCGGTCACTTCACGGACCAACTGCTGCTGTTCCCGGATGACGCGTGAAATCATCGCCGCGCGCTCCTCGTCACTTTCGGGAGCGACTCCAGCCTCCCAGAAGGGCCGGTCGGCACGCCCGCGCAGACCCAGCTGCCAGATGACCTCCGGATACTTTGACCATCGCCGGATGGAGTCGCGCCAGACCTCACGCAGGGCATCGGGGTCCGAAAAGTAGGAGTAACTTCTCGTCTGTCCGCGGGCATTCCAATAGTTGTCAAAGCCGAAGGCGCTCACGCCCAGCGGCTCCACGTGATGCATCGTGAGGATGAGCCCCCGCCGGGCGCACTCCTCCAGAAGCATCTCCTCGGCCGGATTTCGGATATCGATGAAGCTACTGGGAATCACCAGATTATATCTCATGCGCAACAGGGTCTCCGCCACCTTCCGAATGGTATTTCGGGAAAGGACCGTCTGGTAGTCCCAATAGTCGATGTGGCGCGTCCCGCCAGGTTCCCAGCCCATCAGCAGGTCTTCGTCGTTGAGGAAGACACCACGATAGCGCAATGCTGGATTCCCTGCGGAACATCGGATTTGCGGCCACGCGCAGGAATCCAGACGGCGGAACGGCAGCTGTGTCCACAAATAATCGGGCGGGACGTGAAGCCAGTCCGCACTGAAGGCATAGATGCCGAAGATGGCCCCCCGCAAATCCGAGCCGTCAATGAACAGCCGATTGCCCTCCTCGGAATGCAGACGGTAGTTCTCCACGGCATCGCCAGGAAATTCCTTCGGTGCCACCCGAATGACAATGCCGTCCCGCTCTGCCACCACATCGGTGAAGACCGGCTTCACCGCCTCACCCGTGACGATCTGGATGTCCTTCGCCAAATCCTCCGCCGCCAGCCGCAGCGCCTCTGATGCACTGGCGGGAATGCTGATTCGCAGATCACTGACAAGTTCGAATTTAGCCATGGACTCAATGCTGTCCGGTAAACTTTCTGTTTATCGCCTAGTAGGTTGTTAATTTGAATTTTGCGCTTTTTCGAGCAAGAGGCGGAGCAGATGTGGTTTGAGGGGAAATGAGCGGGCTGCCGCCCGTGATTTTCTCCGAAAGCCACAGATGCCCGCGTGTTGCCGAAAAAGAGAGAAAATTCATTTAACAGCCTACTAGAACTCCAGCGTGACCTCGGCGGCATTGCCAGTGAAGGTGACGGTCTCGGTGGCGGGGTCGTAGGTGCCACCCGTGACGGCACGCGGGACCTTGCCTTCGGGATGCGGGATCCGCAGGCGGATTTCGCGCGGTGCGCCCTCCAGGCGTACGCTGGCGCGAATCTGCGTGTCGGTCGCCACGACCTCGTAGTCCAGCTTGCCGAAGAGGGTATGGAAGCCCTGGACGGCAATCCGCTGACCAGCACGAAGCCACGCCCGCGGGGCGACCTTGAGCAGGCTGAGTGCGCCGTCCTCCTCCTCGAAGGCGAGCATCCAGCGGCACTGCATCAGGAACCAGCCCTCCTCGTGGGTCTTGTGGGAGCTGCACTCGAAGTAGTGTTCCCAGAAGGTGTAGCTCTGGCGGTCCTGCAAAGCCGCGAACTGGTTGTAGAAGAGCTTGAGGAAGAGCTTGACCTCGCCGCGTTTGACATGCGCGTAGTCGTTGCGCTGGTAGTAGGGCTGGCTGAGGGCGGCGTTCTCGCGGCCGAGCGGATGCTGATGCGTGTCCAGCAGCACATCCATCAGC
>JAFYIW010000239.1 GCA_017538465.1 Victivallales bacterium | reverse complement strand
ATGACTTTCATGACTTTCTAGGAACGGGCTTGCATTCTCTAAATCCCCGTGTTAAATTTGAAAGGGAGGGCGGTTGGGGGGATAACCCTCCATCCTAAAAAGAAAAGAATTTGTTCCCCAGGAGGGCACCTACAGGGGACAAATGGTTAGTAGGAAACAATGAAAAACGACAAGTTCAAACCACAAATTAAAGTATAATTAGATGCCCTCACGGGAAACAAACCTAAATAAAAAACTCCCGACAATCCGAAAATGGTCGGGAGTGATGTCATCTGTTGTCAAGCAAAGGAAACAACAAATGACACAATGCCAAAAAAGCAAGAGATGTGCCAATTCTACGACTTTGACGGAAATATGAGTTTTTTCCGAGAGTTTCGTTTGAAGTCATGGGAAGTCGCTTCATATTATCCCTGTCGAACTGACATGATGACGAACGTCAGCTTTACAAAATTGTTTAAAAGAAGATTTTTCTTTTTCAAAACGAACAATTTTGCGACCCGTTTTTCGGAGGTCTGGGTGGGATGCCCAGATGTTCCAATTCACCGCAAGGCGTTGCCTTGCACATCATTTAACATGCAATTCGAGGTTTGCCCATGTCTAAACTTTTGCTGCCGCGCGGCTATCAGCCGCTGCTGGACGAATTGGCCACGGAGTGCGCCATCCGCAAAATCAAGAACCAGTTCCAGTCGGATCTGGCCTTCGAACTGAAACTCCAGCGTGTGACCGCGCCGCTCTTCGTGCTTTCCGGCACGGGCATCAACGACAATCTGAACGGCGTGGAAAAACCCGTTTCCTTCGGCATCAAGGACATTGCCGGGCGTCAGGCGGAGATCGTCCACTCGCTGGCGAAGTGGAAGCGGATGAAACTGGCCAGCCTCGGGATGGAAGCCGGCAAAGGCATCTACACTGACATGAACGCCATCCGGCCGGACGAGGAGCTGGACAACCTCCATTCGCTCTACGTGGACCAGTGGGACTGGGAGAAGGTCGTTACCAGGGAGCAGCGCAATCTGGAGTTCCTGAAGGACACCGTTTGCCGCATCTACTACGCCATCCGCCGTACCGAGGCCACGCTCTGCCAGGACTATCCGCAGCTCAAGCCCTTCCTGCCCGAGGAAATCAAATTCCACTTCACCGAAGACCTCGAGGCGAAGTGGCCCAAGCTCACGCCGAAAGAGCGCGAGGACAAGGTCGCGAAACAGGACGGCGCGGTGTTCATCATCGGCATCGGCGGGGCATTGCCGTTGAGCGGAAAGCCCCACGATGGTCGGTCGCCCGACTATGACGACTGGTCCACGCCCAGCGACAAAAAGCACCATGGCCTCAATGGCGACATCGTGGTGTGGAATCCCGTGCTGAGGCGCTCCTTCGAACTCTCCTCGATGGGCATCCGAGTGGACCAGGCGTCCCTGAAGCGCCAGCTGAAGCTGACTGGCCAGCAGGCGCGCGAGAAGCTGCTTTTCCATCAGGCGTTATTGAAAGGCGAGTTGCCGCTCACAATGGGCGGCGGCATTGGCCAGAGCCGCCTGTGCATGTTATTCCTGCAGAAGGCGCATATTGGCGAAATCCAGAGCAGCATCTGGCCAGAAAAGATGGTTGCGGAATGCAGGGAGCACCAGATACCCCTGCTATAGCGGCGTGGTATCCGTGGTCTGTCCTCCAGACGCATTGCATTGGCTGGAGGACACATCGCGTGTTTGATGGATGAGAGGACAAGACGGGCGTCATTGCTGTGGCATTGCGCCAAACTATGGGAGTGGTCTTACCATGAGTCGCATTTGTCATGAAGCACTTTATTGGATTTTGCATCGATTGGATTTTCCCACCTTTAATGCGATGGTAAAAAAGAATGGGCATTTTCGCACAGCGGTTAGCAAAGGGGGCTTTAAAATCCAGCGGGAAAATTTCCGCCTGCCACGTACCAGCAGCCGTCTGGCGACGGTGATTTCGCGCGATTCCAGTCTGATTCAATTCTTTTGTTCGGAAGGGCTGAAGCAATGCGCGGAGATGAAAGGCTTGACGGATGCCTATGAAAGCGTCTCCAATGCATGGCTGAAGACGCACTGGTCCCAATGGTTTCGTAGTCTGAAGGACGCCAGGCCCTTTGGCTATGCGATGTTGTGCGATGACAGGAACCAATGGGCACAGCGGGTTGGCGAGCGTCTTTTGGGATGTCCGAGTTTCTGGGCGAAGGCGCCTTTCCCCATGTCTTCCCGCCACCCCGTGGAGAAGCTGGCCGTGGAACCTGCCGATGCGAAACGGGACTATTGGGCCTTTGAGACAAATCCCGCTCGGACGCAAAAAGCGGAGACCCGTGCGTCGAGGGAGCCTGATGGCAATGCGGCGGTCGCCGAGGCGACTTCCAAAATGTCCATTCATTCTACGGAGTTGATGCCGTTGACCAAGCCGGCGGTTGCCGATGACGGGGCGGGGATTGCCCAGGCAGATGCGGTTTCCCCCGCCGCTGTTGCCACCGTGAATGAAACGATGGGCATGGCAGAGAAGGAGGCGGTTTCCACCATGGAGGCCATAGCGCCATCGGCGCAGGGAAAAGCCAAGGGGAGCTCCACCAGTCGCCTGGGCGATGCTTTGCGGGAACGTGACCAGCTGCGCAAGCGTCTTCGCATTGTGGAGGAGGTCCACGCCAGGGAAATGGCGGCGAAGGATGCGGAGCTGGAGGAGCTCCGGAACCGCCTTGAAATCAGCAGAAGGGAGTTTCATGACGCGATGGCGATGCTGAAGGTGGACACGGAACGCGAGATGAAGGCGCAAATCGCGGACTTCGAGGCGAATGCGCTGGGGGTTCATCCGGATCTGGTGACCTTCGCGAAGCAGGCCGTACGGACGGGCGAGGGGCTGCGGGAACGAACGACTCAGATGCTGCAGCGCCAACGGGAAACCAACAAACGCTATGGGACTTTGCAGATGCTGCGAGATGAAATCCACAAGACCGACCAGATGCTTAGCCAGGTCAAGCTGACGGTGGAGGAGGCAATCCAGCCGGTGCCCGGCATGACGGAGTTGCAGCGCGATTTGGAAAACCATATCGACGAGCTGAGGCGGCGCCTGCACGGCGACACTGGTGCGGAGCTGCGAAATGAGGTGCTGGTCATGCCGGCACGGCTGCGGGCATATATTGCGGAGATTCCTCTGGATGAATCAGGATTGGCACAATTCGATGCGGTTCAACAGATGTTGGAGTCCACGCTGGGACAGAGGCTATATGGGCCGGAGGAGTGTCAAGAGGCATTGAAGCAGCTGGAGCGGCGGCGGGATTTGGCGAAGCAGGGGAGAGAATGCACAAGGCACTTGTCGGAGACCACTGACGACAAGGCGGTCACGGGAGCGTTGAAGGTCATTCATCAGCTCACTCCCTACCTCGAGCGCTTTGCGGTTGTGGATTTGTTTGTGGATGCCTATAATGTCATCAAACAAGATCCGTATTGGAAACGCCTGGAGGAGGCCCCCAATGGCTTCCAGGAGGCCCGCCGGGACTTCATCCGCAAATGCGCCGGCAAGGCGAGGTTTTTCCGCAGCGTCACGCTGGTCTTCGATTCCGACCTGCCCACCACGTCCATCGAGCACCAGGGAAATCTCAACATCATTTACGCCGCAGCGAAAACCGAAGGGCAGAACGCGGATAATTATCTAGTGGAGCATTTGGCGGAACTGGCGGATGCGGATGAGGCGGCTTTGGAAACTCATACGCGGTGGCTGGTCACCAACGATCACGAACTGCGATTGCGGGTGTGCAACACCTGTCAGGCGATTGTGGCATGCCAATGCTTTGCCATCTTCATGAAAAGCTGAAATCGGCGTTCCGGAATTCTGTGAATCACGAAGCGGCAGGCTCAGAACCGACGACAAAATTGCCTGTTGTCCTTGCTGAATGAAAGAAAAATGGCTTTTTTATGCCCGAAACGGTTTTTTTTTGCGTCTGGACGTGGTT
>JAFYIW010000238.1 GCA_017538465.1 Victivallales bacterium | reverse complement strand
CAGCCAACGACCATGGCGCAGTGCCATCCTCGAAGTCGCCGTTTTTCAACAAAGACTGGGCCGACAGGACAGAGACGGACAGAATCAGACAAAGCAGGGTTGCAATGGACACGAAATGTTTTTTCATGATATCCCCAGTGGCAATGGTGGCTTGAAGTGCGAAAACAATGCCATAAAATAACCCCTGCGGCGGATTTCGCCGCTTTAAATTGGCCCTATATTATTTGGCAAGCCCGATTCAGGCATCCAATGGTGCCGCGCGGGACGCGCGACTGCCAAACCTACCTAATTCTCATTTCTCATTTCTAATTTGGTTATGCGTAATCCCTTCAAAGATCTTCCGCAGCACGTCGGCGAACTGCACACCAGCCCGATCATCCGCCGCTACGAGGGCAACCCCATCCTCACCTCCAAGGACGTGCCCTACCCCGCGACCTATGTCTTCAATGCGGGCGTGAACCGCTATCACGGCAAATACTACATCGCGCCACGCGTGGATCTCTTCAACGGCCGTGAGCGCCCTGCCCTCGACATGGGCACCGGCTTCGGCGTGAGCGACGACGGCATCCACTTCGAGATGATGCCCGACTGGGTCCGCGTCCACTACAAGGGCGTGGTGCTGCCATGGCTGGTGGACTCGCGCCTGACCGTGCTGGAGGACCAGCTCTACCTCACCTTCTGCTTCGAGAACCAGCACTCCGAGCGCCCCGGCATCGCCCGCTGGCGCGGCGAAGGCGTGGATTTCGACGCCGTGTGCATCGGCATCCCGCAGCAGCGCAACATGGTGCTTTTCCCGGAGAAGGTGAACGGGATGTACATGCGTCTGGAGCGCCCCTCCAACCAGTGGCACGATCCCTTCAGCATCTGGTATGCCTTCTCGCCCGACCTGCGCTACTGGGGCGACCAGGAGCTCTATCTGGGCTGCGAGGACGTCCCGTGGGCCAACCGCAAGATCGGCGCGGCCGCCCCGCCTATCAAGACCGACCGCGGATGGCTGCTCCTCTTCCATGCGGTGGACTTTGACGCCGACCGCCATGTCAAATGCATGGCCACCGACGACTGGCAGCTGCGCTACACCGTCGGCGCCGCGCTCTTCTCGCCGGAAGACCCCACGAAGCTCGTCGCCATCACCAAGCAGCCCATCCTGGTCGCCGAGGCCCCCTACGAGACTGGCCCCGACGCCCACTGCTGGGTGGAAAACACCATCTTCCCCTGCGGCGCCGTCCTCGAAGACGACCAGAACACCCTCCGCATCTACTACGGCTCCGGCGACAACAACACCTGCCTGGCCTTCACCACCCTGAAGGAACTCTGGGGCGTGATGTCCCCCGCCACCCGTCTGGCCGACACCGCCACGGTGCATTTCCGCTACGAGAAGTGGCAGGGGAATCCGCAGTAACCGGGACGTCCCGGACGTCCGGAGAACCGACCACCATCCTGTAGAATCATCCTCGCATGTCCGAAGAAGATAAAATCCTGCGGGGCGAACTCTTCTGCCCTGGCGACCCGCTCCTCAAGGCGATGAAGCTGCGCTCCCACGACCTCAGCGCACAATACAGCCGAACCAGCGAAAGCGAGACCGAGACACGCACACGCCTCGCCCACGAAATCCTCGCCGATTTCGGCGAGGGCTCGTTCATGCAGGGGCCCATCTTCTTCCACTACGGGAAGCATACCCGCATCGGTCTGCGCAATTTCATCAACTACAACTTCACCGTGCAGGACGACGCCCTCGTGACCATCGGCAACGACAACAACTTCGGCCCCAACGTCACCATCGTCACCCCCTGCCACCCCTTGCTTCCCGACGAACGGCGGACAATGCTCAACGAGCATGGCGAGCCCAAGCACCTCTGCTACGCCAAGCCCGTGACCATCGGCAATGACTGCTGGTTTGGCGCCAATGTGGTGATCTGCCCAGGCGTGACCATCGGCGACAACTGCGTGATCGGTGCGGGCAGCGTGGTCACGCATGACATTCCCGCGAACTCCGTGGCCGTCGGCGTGCCCTGCCGTGTGCAACGCACGCTCTCCGCCGCCGACAGCATGGCGAACTACCCCGAAATCCTCGGTGCCAACCAGGTCATTCCACAATGACCTTTTGACACTTCCTGACCAGAGATCAAGTCCAGATCGTCACGCTCGTCAGAGACCTGAACTTTACCCTCTCAACTGGGAATTACACCGTTAACTTGCCTTTGTTGGCGGCGGAGCGGGGGAGGAGGCCAGGCCCCAATCATGCGGTCGCGGAGCGGTTCCCGTTGACGTGCCGCCATCTTCGACATTCGGGACACGACTGCGGCAGTCATCATGCCTCATGGCAAATTAACGATAGAATTCCCTATTAAACTTTACCCTTTAAACTTTACCCTTTAAACTTTTGAAGACCATCGTCCTGACCTTTGATGACGCGGTGACCTCCCAGCTGGTCAACGTCGCGCCGGTGCTCAAGCGCTATGGCTTTGGCGCGACCTTCTTCGTCTGCCGATTTTCGGACGAGTGGCGCGCCCAGCACGCCGAATATCTCATGGGGCTGGAGGAACTTCGTGAACTCCAGCGACAGGGCTTTGAGATTGGCAACCACACGTGGAGCCATCCCAATATGCAGAAGCTCTCCGACGCGGAGAACGCCCGCGAGGTGGACTCGCTCTCCGAGTGGCTGAAAAGCGGCGGCATTACCGAGGCGCCCGTCTTCGCCTACCCCGGCGGCCCCTACGCGGAGAACGCCGCGCCGCTATTGCGCCAGCGCGGCTTCCTCGCCGCCCGAACCACCGAGAACGGCCCTTGGGATGTCGTCCATTGCGACCCCATGCGCGTGCCAGCCACGCCCATCCAGGGCTCTGACGAGGCTTTGTTCCTGCGGGCAATCCGCTATGCAGACGACACTCGTCCCGCCGTGATATTGTTCCACGGCGTGCCGGACATCGTCCACCCCTGGGTGCATACCCCGCCCGAGTGCTTTGCCGAGTGGATGAAATACCTCCACGACCACGACTATCGCGTCATCGGCATGACCCAGGCCATACGGGAATCATGATAAGATATTTCTGGGGGAAATCACTGCTGTCCGATAAAAATCCCT
>JAFYIW010000237.1 GCA_017538465.1 Victivallales bacterium | reverse complement strand
GGAACTTGTATTTGGCAAGTCGCTCGGGAGTGAGGGACATTTCGCCGAGGTATTCGTATTGGACGTGCATGCGTTCCAGGACCTGGGCAAGCCCGAAGAGCTCGGGAACCATCCCAAGGTCGGAGTTCCAGTCGCGGCTGGCCCGCGAGAAAAGGAGGGCGACGCGGGCGACAGGGGTGGAGTTGGAGCAGTTGATGTTGTCGGGTGAGGTCTGGAAGGCGCGGTAGTCAGCCTCGCCAGGCTTGATGGGGTAGCTGGAGACGCCGCACTGCGCGGTCATGTTGCATGCGGCCCAGCCGAAGTAGGTGCCTGGGTGGTCGGAGCCGTACACCCATCCCCAGATTGGGGTGCCGTAGGCGACGCGCAGCAGGTTTTTCATCTTGCGATAGGGGAGAAGCGCGCGTTCGGAGTAGAGGCAGTTGCGCGTCATGATCTCGGTGCCGAAGAAATTGATGGCGCGAGCCTCCTCGGTAAGGTCGGCGCCGAGGCGGAGGGAGGCTGCGGAGGAGGTGAAGCCTCCGTGCGTGGTGTACATGCAGAGGGTCAGGTGCGGGTTGAGCTTCTTGGCCTCGCGGCGGAACTCGACCCACCAGTTGCCGACCTTGGCCATGCGCCAGTCGAGGAAGGTTTTCCAGAGAGGCGCGCTGCGGTTGAAGAGGCGCGGGTCGAGTTCGTTCATGGGCAGTTGCCAGCCAGTGTCCTCGAAGAATGCCTGGCGGCAATACTGGCAGCCGCAGCCGTGCTCGTAGAAGGTGAGCTCGTCGCACTGGAAGCCATCGACACCAGCCTTGACGATTTCAAGGAGGTAGTCGCGGTAGGAGCGCGTGAAGGTCGGGTTGAGGATGCAGAACTGCGAGTTGGGGGTCATGTCGGTGAGCCCGAGGACGAGTTCAGGCGTGCGTTCGGCCATGACGCGGAAACCAGCGCCGCAGTTCCAGAGGAGGGTCGCGTCATTGTGGTCGATGGCCTTCATGCCTGCGGCGTGAGCGGCCTGGGTATATTGCCTGATGGCGGCGAGGATGCGTTCACGGTGCGCTGGATAGGTGTGGCGGGAGAGCAGCCCGGACATCATGAGGACGGTGCCGCCCGAGGCGCGTGCGTCGTCGATGAGGCGCTGGAGGCGCTTCGGGTCCGTGTACTCGCTCCAGTCGGAGGAGTTGTTGCCGACGCTGCGGAAGGTGGCGTTGTGAACCCAGGCGAGTTCAGGGGCATTGGCATCGGGCTGCTCGACGGGGCGTGGAATTGTCTTGGCGGGCGCGGCAGCCTCCTGACCAGGGACGGGGAGCTCGACAAGGTTGATTGCGCGGGCAAGTTTGACGGGCGGGTAGTCGGCGTTGCGGAAGAGTTCCGCAGGCTCGTAGCCATCGGAGACCCAGAAGCCGCGGTCAAAGGAGAAATCCTCTGCCTTGGCGATGATGCACTGCGTGGCGATGGTGGAGACAAGGAAACCACCCGTGAATTGCACGGTGACGGTGCCGTCGGTGACGCGGACGGGGATGGTGATGGCCTGGAGCTTGCCCTTGGGGACGCTTTGCATCGGGGCCGCCTCCCCCCCGTTGACCGTGACGGAGAAGCGGTTGGGGTGACCGCCGAAGTTCCCAGAGGTGACGGTGACAAAATGGAAACCAGGGAGAAGTTCTGCGATGCGGAATGCGGCGTCCTTCCCAGAGATGGAGGCGTAGTAGGCGCCTTCAGGGGAATCGATATGGCACTTGAGGTCGGTTTTGCCAAGCCAGCCGCATGTGCGGTTTTGGTCGAAAACATCCTGCTCGGCGGGCTGGAATTGCTTGCCGTGCTTGACGGAGCCGAAGGAGTAGAGGCGGTTGGGCATGGTCTTTTCGCCGTACTTGTAGGTCTGGAGGGCGTGGTGGGCGGAATAATCCGACTCCATCCTGCCTTCGCGGATGACGAGCTTTGCCCCTGTTGTGCCTGCTGCTCTCACGGGGTTGTCGGGGAGAATGGCACCGCCCTGAAAGAGGAGTTTGCCGCCTTCGCGGACGATGTCCCAGACGCCGCGGACAGCACCATGCTTGTACATCATGATGTAGTCGCCTGCGCCGATTGGGTTGAGGTCAAAGACAACGTGGCGCCTGGCACCGTCCGAGATGCAGAAGTAGCGCCAAACGGCGTTGCCGATGGCGCCGTTTGTGTCGGGTGCAAGAAGCCCCTGGGCGGGGACCCAGCGGCGGCCATTGACGGTGAGCCCCTCGTAGTTCATGCCCTCGACCACCGTCCACGGAACGGCCAGGGTGAGGGTGCGCTGCAGGTTGGCGTCAAAGGCCTTGGCCGAGCCCAGCATGGAGATTTCGACCTGGCTGCCGTCGGGGGCAAGGGCAATCTCCTGGCGGATGCGGCTTTCGGGGTGCTCGCTCCAGCGGTTCCAGACGCGCGTGCCATCGGGCAGCGTGCTCTCCGAACGCTGCGGGTTCAGCCCCAGTTGCCCTGACAGCGCAACGCTCTCAACCGATTCGACAAGAATCTCGCCTCGGTACTTGATGACAAAGGCATCTCCGTTGGCTTCCACGGTGAAGGGACCAGCCAAGGTGACTAAAGAAGTGAACAGAAGGAATAGGGGTAGAATCTTCATGGTTGACTTTCCTATCTGAAATCCAGATGAATCTGAGCCGTTGAACAGACCGATTTGACCTTCATTGGCTTAGTATTCCATCTCATCCTAATTCATAAGCATCTTGACGCCGTACAAGAAAACGATTCCGCACCAAATAATCCAATTGGCGTTGACACGCCGTATCCCCCAAAAACGGAAACTCTTCAAAGG
>JAFYIW010000236.1 GCA_017538465.1 Victivallales bacterium | reverse complement strand
TGCGGGTTCCGGCGCGGGGGCAGGTTCCGGCGCGGGTGCGGGTTCCGGCGCGGGTGCGGGTTCCGGCGCGGGGGCAGGTTCCGGCGCGGGGGCAGGTTCCGGCGCGGGTGCGGGCGCAGGCTCCGTCACAGGTGCGGGTTGCGTCGCAGCGGGTGCGGTTTGCGTCGCAGGTGCGGATTCCAGTGCGGAGGTCTCACCCGCATTGGTGGGCTCCTCCGTTACGGACACAGACTCCTGTCCTTCTGGAATGTCCTCGCCAACAGACTTCTGGGTTCGCTGGTGTCCCACGATGGCTGCATGGAAAAGCGTGGACAACAAGAAGATAATTGCGAGAGTGACGGTGATTTTCACCAGCGCCGATGGAGCGGATGCACCAAACATCGCCTCAGAGACCCCCCCGGCGACTGCGCCAATTCCACCTTGGCCTTTGGGATTCTGCATGAGAATCACAATGGTCAGCAGCAGAGCGGTAATGACGGAGATGACGGCAAAGATGACGGATAAAGTAGCCATGAACCGAAAGATTCCAGATGTTGAAAAGAAATGTTTTAGTGACGAACGGCTTAATATAAGTCTATTTCGCGCAATTGCAAGGTCTCTTCCATGAAGATGAAGAAGCTATTGCCGCTATTGCCGCTTCTCGCTGTCGAGGCGGCGCTCAATCCAATGTCGAACACGGGGAATTTCGTCTTTTGTGTGTCGGGATGTCCACTTGGCGAAAGTGGCATATTTCAAAAAGAACTCCTCCAGTTGGTCGCGAGAGACAAGTGCCTTACGCAACAGATGAAAACCAAACTGCACGAGGTTGCGACGAATCCGGGCCGTGCGGTTTCCAAAGCGGGTATGCATGGTACGGTCATTGTCAATGAAAGCCAATTTCCCATTATCCTGAAGAAACAGATTTCCTGGTATGCAGTCCCCATGCGCGAAACCCGCCGCATGGAAACGGGCGAGTTCTGCGGCGACTTGTGGCAGCACTTCAGTGGCATTCTCCTGCGTGATGGTGGAGCTGAGCTGTCGGCCAGCGATGGGAGCCATAATCAGGAGATCTGTTGGCCAGCCCAACGGCCACCAGGCGCGGCGCCGGGCGGCGAGCTGGATTTTCGGACAGAGGAATCCCGCCTCCTCCAACGCCATGGAAATCCGCCAGGTCTGAAGCATCCTCGAAGGGCGCAAACGCCATTTTAGACGATTCAGCCAAGTGTCGTGGTCACTTGCGCCCCATAGAATTTTGACATACCAGGGAAAATCCTCCGTAGGGGCGGCAATGCATCGCGATGGATAGCGGCGGCAGGCGGAAGCATGGATTTGCTCCAGCCAGTGATCCAACGGATCACTTGGCAGGGAAAAATCACCCAAGTGAACGCCTTGCCAGGCTCCCGAAGAAAATGGCTGGTAGTCGTTCATGAGTTGACGAAGTTTTCCAATGCATCAATGGCGACGCGTGTGCGTCCGCAGAAGTCTTGCCCAGAGGCGTATGCGGCAGTTTGTTCCCGCAAAGACGGCAGCCGTGCCAGTGCCTCGGCAACCGCCTCATTCAGGGAAGACTGGCGATATGGTTCCGGAATGACGGGACAGCCTGCGGCGGCGACGTAAGGAGAGAAACCGCAGACGGCGGTGCAGACCACGGGCAGTCCATTGGCCAGCGCCTCAACGAGGACTGTCCCCGTGCCTTCCTCGCGGGCAGGATGCACCATCAGGTCGGCCGCCAGCAGCAATTCGGAGACATGTTCCTGCGGCGGCAGAGGATGGATTTGTCGTGACGGCAGCTGAAGTTTTCCGGCACATTGATATAGGACTTTTGGGGGATTGTTGCCAATCATGGCAAAATGGGTGCGCTCGCGAAGAACGGCGGGCAGGGCGGCCATGGCGGTCAAAGCACGGTCGGCGCCTTTGCGCAGGAAACTGGTTCCAACCAAAAGAAGGAGCAATTCATCGGACTTCACTCCGAGCTCCCTGCGCGTCTCCTGCCGGAGTCTTCGGGTTGTTTCCAGTGGCGGGGGCAGGCATGCCTCATCCATTCCGGGAGGCAAGGGGAAGAAGCGTTCGGCCGGGATGCCGTATTCTTCTTGGAATTCATGAACTTGGGCTTCGGCAATCGTGAAGATGCGAGTGGAGGAGGCCTTGCCAAAGACGGCTTCCTCCTGACGCAAGATGGCGCGATAGCGTGGCGACAGGGCCAACGTGAGTGCCCAATGTTTTTGTCGAAGATAATGCTTGAGGCACGAGTCGGCGGCAAAATAGAAGTCCGCATTGGGTATGCGGTTCATGGCCAGGGTGACGTCGTAGCCGCCTTGGTTTCGGAATTCCTCCACGCGCTTGGCGAATTCATCCATCCGGGCGGTATTGCTCCACGCGCGGATGGATGGTGTAAATTGAATGCTCAAGCTGGCATCGGTTGGGTGTTCCCCTTGCCAGCTGGTGGTAAGCAAGGTCACCTGATGGCCGCGCCGCGCCGCCTCTCGGGCAAAGCGCAGCGTGTCCTTCTGCAATCCTCCGTAGGGGAAATACTTGTAGAGGGAAATCAGGAGACGCATTTAATAATGGGGAATGAGGAATGAGGGGGGAGGAGGGAGGGCCGCGCTCCAGCGCGCCCT
>JAFYIW010000032.1 GCA_017538465.1 Victivallales bacterium | reverse complement strand
GTCGCCGCCGCCGACCAGCAGCTTGATGACCTCGTTGGCCTGAAGCATTCCGATGACGCCAGGCAAAACGCCCAGCACGCCGCCCTCCGCGCAGGAGGGGACCAGTCCTGGCGGTGGCGGCTCGGGGTACAGGCAGCGGTAGCACGGTCCGTGTTTCGCATAGAAGACGCTTACCTGTCCCTCGAACTGGAACACCGAGCCATAGACATTCGGCTTGCCAAGCAACACGCATGCGTCATTCACCAGGTAGCGCGTTGGATAGTTGTCCGTTCCGTCCGCAACCACGTCATACTCGCGGATGATGTCCAGCGCATTATCGCTTTTCAGCGGTTCGTTGTAGGTGACCACGTTGACCAGCGGGTTCAGCGCACGGATGCGGTCGCGCGCGGAGGCGACCTTCGGGCGGTTGACGTCACGCGTGCCGTGGATGATCTGCCGATGGAGGTTAGAGATGTCAACATTGTCGAAATCCACGAGTCCGAGGGTCCCAACGCCCGCCGCAGCCAGATAGAGCGCAAGTGGCGCACCTAGACCACCCGTTCCGACAACCAGGACCTTCGCGCCCTTAAGCTTGCGCTGCCCGTCGATGCCGATTTCGGAAAGGAGCAGCTGGCGGCTATAGCGCGTCAGGTCGTCATGGTTCAATTCGCCCCAGTGTTCCTCTGGAACGACGCTTGGTATGGCTTCGTTCATGTATCAGCATCCTCCCGCGATGGCCGGCACCAGCATCACGGTCGCGCCTTCCGCGAGCGCCGTTTCGAGCCCGTTCAGTTTTTTGATGTTCGTTCCTTCGACGAAAACATTCACGAATCCGCGCAGCTTCACGTCGTCCTCGTAGATTTGGTGCTTCAGGTCAGGGTACTGGGTTGCAAGGCTGGCAAGCGCCTCACTGACGGTGCCTCCCTCCACTTCGACTTCGGACTTGCGGTCCACAAAAGACCTCAATGCGGTTGGAATCAGAATCGTCACGCTCATGGCAAGTCTCCTTGGGTTTATTATGGTTCAACTACAAAAGATTCGCTGTCAAATGCATCTCGGCTGAGTTGCAGACGCCAGCTGGTCATCTGTTCGGATTTGCCCTCCGCCACACGCAGGATGATGTACGAGTAGAACGGCAATGCGTGCTCTCGGTCGTAGTCCGATGGTCTGGCGGGATGGTCTGGATGCGAATGGTAGAAACCGACAATCTCAAGCCCGAGCTTCCGCGCCTCCAGCTCCGCCTGCATCATATCCTCCGCCGTGATGAGGAAACGGTGATACTGCTCGCCGCTTTCCCGCGCGTTCTCAATCGCCCGCAATGACGTCACGACGTGGTCGTCGCCATCTTCTTTCCCGAACAGAATGCCGCAGCACTCATTTGGATAGGCGTCAGCCCCAGCTTTTCGAATGGCCTCCTCAATTTGCCTCGTCAGTTTCAGCATTACGCCTCCTCCCAGAAATCCGATGACAGATAGCGGTTCCCGTTGTCGCAGAGCACCGTGACCACGACCGAGCCAGGCGGCAAGGTCTTTGCCAGCTTCAATGCCGCCGCCACATTCGCGCCCGAGCTGATGCCGACCAGAATCGCCTCCTCGCGGACCAGGCGGCGTGTCATCGCCACCGCCTCCTCCGTCGAGACCTCCAGCTTAGCGTCGGCAATCGCCTCGTCGAAGAAGCCTGGATGGATGGTCGAGGCCATGTGCTTCATCCCCTCCAGGCCATGGAAAGGCGAATCCGGCTGCATCAGAACGGACTTCACCTGCGGATTCAGGTGCTTCAGCCCGCGGCTGGTTCCCATGAACGTGCCTGATGTTCCCGTGCCCGCCACGAAATGCGTCACGCGATGCGCCGTCTGCTCCCAGATTTCGACCGCCGTGCCGCCGAAATGCGCCTTCCAGTTCGCGTCGTTGTTGTACTGGTCAGGATAGAAGTACCTCTCCGGATGCTCGGCGACCAGCCGGCGGCACTCGTTGTACGCGCCGTCCGAACTCTCCAGCGGATCCGTCTCGATGATCTCCGCGCCGTAGAGCCGCATCAGCTTCTTGCGCTCCTCCGTCGCGTTCGCGGGAAGGCACAGCGTCACCTTGTACCCCAAGGCCGCCCCCAGCGCGGCGTATGCGATTCCCGTGTTCCCGCTCGTCGCGTCAATGATGGTCTTGTCGTGCGTCAGCAGCCCGCGCTCAATCCCGTCCAGAATCATCGCCTTCGCCGCGCGGTCCTTCACCGACCCCGTCGGATTGAAGTACTCCGCCTTCGCGCAAAGCTCCACGCCCGCCAGCTCCCTGCCAATGGACGACAGCCGCAGCAGAGGTGTTCTCCCCACCGTGTCAAACAATGCGCGCCCTGCCTTCATCCACTCCATGCCTCCCTGCACCAAAACCTTCCATTAACACTACAACAAAAGTAGTATTAACTTGAAAACTGCCTTACTATATTCCACAATTCAAGCATTTCAAATAAGACTATCAAAAAAGTTGGCTTTTATCCGAAAAAAGTCGTGTCACAAGGACGGCAACGGCTGTCCTTCACGGGGAACGGCGTTTTTCCGCTTCTCCCTTGGCGTAATGTGGCGAATCGCCGCGTCCATTCCAGTTGATCTCCTCGCCGATGGAGAGCGTGTCCGCGCCGCTGTTGCACGGCCTTTTGCCCGTCGCGGCGATGTTCGTGGTGCACGGCGCCATCACGCTGGCCTCGCTGCGCTGGGACCGCTTCCGCGCGCTGGTGTCCGGCAAGCCCGCGGTGGTGATCAACCG
>JAFYIW010000235.1 GCA_017538465.1 Victivallales bacterium | reverse complement strand
TTGGCTTTGTCCATTGCCACAGTCATATTAGCCAATGGCGAGTTTCCTCAGGACCGCCAGTGCATCGATGCGCTGCGAAACGCCGCGCATCTGGTCTGCTGTGACGGAGCCGCCGTCGCCTTGATCGCCAGCGGTCTGCGCGAGCCGGACGCCATCGTGGGCGACCTCGACAGCCTCCCCGAACCGTTGAAGCGCCGTTTCGCCGACCGCCTCCATCCAGAGGCCGAACAGGAGACCAACGACCTCGCCAAGGCATTTCGCTTCTGCCAAAGTCAAGGCTGGACCGACCACCTGGTCATCCTCGGAGCAATGGGCCGACGGGACGACCACGCCATCGGAAACCTCGCCCTCCTGCTGGACTTCGCCGCCACCGCCCCGGATGTCCAACTCTGGACCGACTACGGCTATTTCCAAGTGCTTGCCTCCAGCGCGACATTATCCTCCACGCCAGGCGAGCAACTCTCCATCTTTTCGCCGAAATCCACGCAGCCCATCACCACCACCGGACTACGTTATCCGCTGGTGGCACAGCCACTGGAAAAACTCTGGAGCGGCACGCTGAATGAATGTGCCGGAAGCAGTTTCCGCCTGGAGTTTCCCGACGCCTCGCCGTTGCTGCTCTACCGTCCGTGGCCTCGTGTCGCGGGAAAGCAGCCGTCGGCATCCGCGCCGCGCCTTCCATGGCGTAAAGTCCATTTCATCGGCGTGGGCGGCGTGGGCGTCTCGGGACTGGCACAGATTCTTTTGGATGCGGGAGTGGCGGTTTCCGGCTCGGATGCGCAGGACTCCACATACGCCCGGCGACTGCGTGAACAAGGCGCGGAAATCTTCATCGGGCACCATGCGGAAAACCTCTCCGACGATGCGGACCTCGTAGTCTATTCGGCGGCCGTTCCTACCGGCAACCCGGAACGCCAGGCGGCAGAACATCTGTGCATCCCACAGTGCCGGCGCGGACAGTTTCTGGCCCGGCTGGCGCCCTACTTCCGGCGTGTCGTTGCGGTCTCCGGCAGCCATGGGAAAACCACCACCACCGCGATGCTGGCACATATTCTGCGGGAATATGGGATGAATCCTGGATATCTGGTGGGTGGCATTGTCACTGGCTGGGAACGTTCCGCATCCGCAGGCTCATGGGAATTTCTGGTCACGGAGGTCGATGAAAGTGACCGTTCACAGGAACTGATGCTTCCCGCACTCTCCATTGTATTGAATATCGACGATGACCACTCCTGGGGCATCGGCGGCACTGCCGGATTGGAAGATTGCTTTGCGCGGCTCGCCAGCCAGTCCCTTCAGACCTTGACATGGGACACGCCCGACCTTCGGCGGATTCTCCAAGACGCTCCCAACCTGACCGCCCTGCCCTTGACGGCCAGCGAGGACGCCACGCTGAACACCCTGCCCCTCTGTGGCGCACACAACCGCCAAAACGCCGCCATCGCCATGGCCGCCGCCCAAATGCTCGGCGTCCCCCGCGAGGATGCAATCATTGCCCTGCGGAGTTTCCCTGGCGTCCAGCGCCGCCTCACCGTCCGCTGGCAGAGTGAAGACCGCCAATGCGCCTTCGTCGATGACTACGCGCACCATCCCACGGAATTGGCGGCCAGCCTCCTGGCAATCCGCGAACAGTTTCCGAAACAACGACTTGTAGTATATTTCCAACCCCATCGTCCGGAGCGCATCCTCCGCTATGGGAAACGGTTCGCCGAAATCCTTGCCGCATACGCCGACCGCGTTGTGCTTGTGCGACCCTTCCTGGCCTGGGAGGACGAAGATGCCGACGCCAATCCCCAGACCATCGTGGACGCCATCAACCGGATTGCGCCTGGCAAGGCGGAATTGACCACGACCGACTGGGAACCACTTGCCTGCGAAATCCGTCAAACCCTTCAGAACTCCACCACTCCGCTCGTCGTCGCCGCCATCGGCGCCGGCGACATCGGCAACCTCGGCGCATTGCTCGCGTGTCAACACCGACCATGAAAATCCGTATCACCCTGAAAGGAATTGGCATTCTCCTGCTGTTGGCACTCCTTGGCGCCGGGTTATGGTATTATTACTTCATCCGCACGCCGGAGTATCTGATCAAAAAGCAAATCCAGGCCATCGCGGAAGACATCAACAAGAATCCCCAGGAGACTAACTCCATCATGACTTTCAAGATGATCTCCCTCGCCAACCGCCTCTCCCAGCATGTCGAGGTCAGCGTGCATGGCATCCCCATCGGCGGCGGCCTTTCTGGCGGAGAACTGGCCAGTCAGGTTTCCCGTGCCCGCATGGCCATGGGGGTTATCGACTTGAAGCCTGTTGAAATCTATGTGACGCTTCTGGATGACACACACGCCCGGGCCGAATGCGAACTGATTGTCAAAGCCCATGGCAAGGAAATCGAATACAGAATTGATGAAGTCTATCATCTGCGGCTTATGCTGGAACGCAACTCCGCGAAAAAATGGGTCTTCACGGGTTTCCATGAATCCCAATACATGGAGAAATAGCTGTCTCCGGGCTGATGGTCATTTCTTTATTTCATGCAACTTTTTGGGGCCTATGACATTTGTTCCTTGGCGGATTCTTGGTGTCAAAACTGGAAAATTCGAATTCACATGGTAAATTTACATATTATCCCTCCAAGGCGTTTCAAGTTGCATACTTAAGCCATGTCACAAGAACAGCTGACGACACGACATTCCCGTTTCAAAGCCTGGTGGATTGCCTCCCTTCTGCTGGTAGTCTATGACCTGATCACAGTGGCAGCCAGCTATTATTTGGCGCTGGCACTACGTTTCGAGTCTCTTTCGCCCCGGGGCTTCCATAGCGGAAATACGAATTATTATCCTGGGCTTCTAGTTTCATTGAAGTTTTTCGTCATCTTATGTGTCTTAGTTTACTTCTGCTTCAGACTCTATAACAGCATTTGGAAATTCGCCAGCTACCATGAGCTGACGCATTGCATCTTCGCCGTTTTCCTGACTTTGCCTTTCCATTATTTTCTGCTGACTGTTGGCTTTGGCCGAATGCCCCTCTCCTATTACGTGTTCGGCAGCGGCATCCAGTTGAGCTTCCTCCTCTTCAGCCGATTTATCTATCGCGTTTTCTACCTGGAACTATCCAACTGGCAAAAACGACAGTCCAACCCGCATATCCATCATGGAATGCTGATTGGCGCCGGCTCCGCCGGACAGATGATTCTCCGGGACATCTCCACCAGCAAAATGACCGATATTGTCATTGAATGCGTGATTGACGACGATGCGGACAAATGGGGACGCACCCTGGATGGCATTCCGATTGTCGGCGGACGGGATGACATCCTCAAGAATGTCCAGCGCTACGGCATCACCCGCATTTTCCTGGCGATTCCCACCGCCCCGCGCGAGACCCAGCGTGACATCATCAACATCTGCAAGGAAAGCGGCTGCGAAATCAAGACGCTGCCTGGCATCTATCAACTGGCCAACAACGAGGTCTCCTTGGCCAAGATGCGCGATGTGCAGATTGAAGACTTGCTGGGACGCCCGCCCATCGTGGTCAACACGGAGAGCATCTTCACCAACATCTCCAGCCACGTGGTGCTGGTGACCGGCGGCGGCGGCTCCATCGGTTCGGAGCTGTGCCGCCAAATCGCCAAGCACCAGCCAAAGCAACTCATTATCCTTGACATCTACGAAAACAACGCCTACGACATCCAGCAGGAGCTGCGCCGTCGCCACCCCGAGCTGAACCTCACGGTGCTCATCGGCTCAGTGCGCGACTCCCGTCGCATGGAGCAAATCTTCGAGACCTATCATCCGGAGATAGTATTCCATGCCGCCGCCCACAAGCATGTCCCCCTCATGGAGGACTCCCCCTGCGAGGCCATCAAAAACAATGTCCTGGGCACCTACAAGGTCGCCTTCGCCGCCCTCACCCACGGATGCAAACGCTTCCTGCTGATTTCCACGGACAAGGCGGTGAACCCCACTAACATCATGGGCGCCTCCAAACGGCTCTGCGAAATGGTCATCCAGACCATGGACAAGGTTGCCCGCACGGGCGACATCTCCATCCTGCCGCATGTGGACTCGCACTCCGGTGCCACCAAGATCGCCAAAGCGCTTCCCGCAAACGCCATCCGCACGGAATTCGTCGCGGTCCGCTTTGGCAATGTCCTGGGGTCGAACGGCTCGGTGATTCCGCTCTTCAAGAAGCAGATTGCGGAAGGCGGCCCAGTCACCGTCACGCACCCCGACATCATCCGTTACTTCATGACCATCCCCGAGGCGGTCTCGCTGGTGCTCCAGTCCGCCACCTACGCCCATGGCGGCGAGATTTTCGTGCTGGATATGGGAGACCCCATGAAAATCGACTCCTTGGCGCGCAATCTGATAAAGCTTGCGGGCTTCAAACCGGACGTGGACATCAAGATCGAATACACTGGCCTGCGCCCCGGCGAGAAACTATATGAGGAGAAGCTGATGTCGGAGGAGGGACTGGAAAAGACCGAGAACAAACTCATCCACATCGCCAAGCCCATCCAGATGGACACGGAGGTTTTCCTCAAGCACCTCAGCGAACTCATCGAGGTCAGCGCCGCCAACGGCGACTCCATCCGCGAGGTCGTTCTGCGTGCCGTGCCGACCTACCACCCTGAAAAGAAATAGCCCCTGCGGTCATATTCCTGCAGGGGGATGGATGGTCAGATACAATATTCGGGACTCGCGCTGTCCGTGGCGTTCCCTGCGTCAATGACATCCTGGAGGGTGATTGACGCCAGAGCATCTATCAGTCTCTGATTGACGCCATCCCAGATTTTCCGTGCGCCGCAATTGCCGATGCGGTTGCATTTCGCCGCCGGACTCAGGCAGTCCAGGAGATTCACCGGCCCCTCCATGAGCTCCACCACATCCAGCAAGCGGATATTGGCGGGATTCTTCACCAGAGTCAGCCCGCCACGCATGCCGCGCACCGTCTGGATGAGTCCGCCTCGGTGCAGTTTCACCACCAGGAGGCTGATGAACTTGTCCGAAATCTGCTGCGATTCCGCGATGTCCTTCACCGCACGCTGCACGCCATTGCCATGAAGTGCCAAATCCAGTAGAATCCTCAGACCGTATCGAGTGCGCGCTGAAACTTTGATGGACATCTTTAGTATGGGGTGGTTGTGGATTGGGGGATGAAAAAATATAATTGAAATACTGGAGTTTTCCATGCGCAAAAGGACAAATCGGGAATTATGTGCTTTCCCCGAAGACGCGTCATTAAGGCGGTCGTGGCAAATCTGCTGTTCTCTCTTCTCCGGTCCCGACTCTCTCACGGGATGACAAAAGACGCTTTGTTCCCGTTATGTAAAAGTCAAGCTGACTCCCGTTTTTTTTAATGTGGGCGGCGTTTTTTCCTTGTTGAAAAGCGTTCTTTTTCCGGACTTGGCGCGGTGCGGATGCGTGCTCCTCCGCGGTCTGCCTGAGACAAAGCGGGAGTCTGCCCGGCTTTCTCCCTGGAGTTCCGGGGTGTCGGAGGTCGCTCTCCTGCGTCGTGATGCTCTGACGCGGGCTTTCCGGCTTGTCAGTCCCTGCGGTGGCGGCAGAAAGGAAACGCACACTGTTATCGGCGCTGTCATGCCTTCCGGCTGTGCGCAGTCTGCTGTTGTCGCTTGAAGCCCAGGCCGCATACTCAAGAGTAGAGCTCGAAAGGCTCAGGGAACATAAGGCGGCCTGGAAATGGGGGCGTGTCATTCGTCCGCCGTCGGCGGGATGGCATGCCGGGTCCGGCGTCATGCCTGCCTGGGGGCCATGCGTCGGCTGGAGAGCGTCGCGGTCGCGGCGGGCGGACGGGCTTCCCGCCACGCCCCCCGCCGGGCGAGAATGGGTTTCACGGCTCGTCGGAGCCTGGCGGGGGCGCGGGGCGGGCATCCGCCGTGGAGAGAGGGGAAAGGGAGTCGTCCTCGTCCTCGTCGGCGCATTCGGCGCACCGCGCGGCCTCGGCGCATTCGGGGGGGATGGAGCCCCTGGCCGCCCCGTCCGCCAGCTCCGGATGGTTCCTCAGCAGCAGCTCCGCGTCGTAGGGCTCCTTCTTGCGCAGGACCGCGAAGGCGATGAGGAGAAGCTTCCTGGCGACGACGACGATGGCGCGGGTCTTCCTGTGTCGCCGGCAGAGCCGCCCGAAGAGGGCGCACAGCGCCGCGTCCCTGCCCGCCGCGATCCAGGCGGCCTGGATGAAAAGGCTGTGCAGCAGCTTCTTCTTGCGGCTGCCGCTGGCCACGGCCCTCTCGCTGTCGCCGCTGCCCGTCAGATGCGGCGCGAGCCCGACGTAGGAGGCCAGGGCGGCCGGGGAGCGGAACCGGGAGACGTCCCCCAGCTCCGCCTGGATGACCGTCGCCGCGCGGAGTCCGACGCCGGGGATCGAGGTCAGCAGCCGGACGTCCCCGGCGTAGCCCAGCCTCTCCTGGAGGACGCGCTCGTCCGCCACGACCCGGGCGCGCTCCTCCCGCAGGAGGCGGAGCTGGCGCACGAGGCTCGGCGTCTCGAAGTCCCCGGCCTCCGCGGCCTCCGCCTCCAGGCGCCTGAGGACGCGCTCGCCGAGACGGGCGGGGACCTCGCGCCCGCCGTGGAAGTGCAGCGAGGACTTCAGCTGGTTGGCGCAGCGCACCGCCGCGTCGCGGAGCTGCGTCTCGCGGCGGACCAGCCCGCGCATCCGCTCCAGCCCGACCGGCGGGACGTCGATGCCGCGCAGCTCGCCGTTCTCCAGGCTCCTGGCCAGTTTCCGGCAGTCCGACGCGTCCGACTTGAAGGCGCGCTCCCGGCCGCTGGTCGGCACGTCCGCGGGGTTGACCACCAGGTTCCGGAAGCCGGCGGCGCACAGCGCGCGGTGCGCGTGGAAGCCGCTGAAGCCGGCCTCGTAGACGCTGTGGAACTCCGCGCCGGGGAACGCGCGCTTCAGACGGGAGACGATCGACCCGACGTCGGAGTCCGTGTGGAACGCCTTCACCTGGCACCCGTTGATTCGGACGCAGACGTCCCAGGTGCGCTTGTGGACGTCGAATCCGCAGTAGACCCGCTGGCCGTCGAAGGAAGATGTGCTACATTGTGGCATGGGACTGGCGACTCCTCTGTTTTACGGTTCTTGTGCAATGCGGACCCGGAAAGCCTTTCAGGTCCGGGACACCGTTTAAGATAACGCAGAAAACTGGAGCGCCAGTCCTTTTTCGTTCACGGAATGCGCCGAAGACGGCGGTGCGACGATGCGGGAAACACTTTTAACATAGCAACTCAAGAGGGTGCCTTAATAGCCGCGAAGCGGCGAGCGCACGTAGTGCGCGACCATGCGTAACCGCCTGCAAGTGCCTGAAGGGCACGCAGCCGGCGGGGAAGGCACCACCGCCAGAATCCTGCGCCCGAAAAGGGCGCTATAACCCTTTGGGCAAAGTCAAAACGAAAACTCTGCCGTTAGGCACCTTCTTGGGGAACAAAGCATATCGTTAACTTGCCTTTGTTGGCGGACCGCATTCAATTAACAGCCAGCTAGTTCCGGCAATAGTTCAATGACGCGCTGTGGCGTGAGTTCCCGCATACACCGATAATGAATGGCACCCGCCCAGGGGCAGACACGCTGGAAGCAGGGACGGCATTCCGCCGTGGCGACCAGCAATTCCCAGGGGGCGCCGAGGGGGCCGGTGGCCACTGGGTCGGTGGAGGCGAACAGCGCAATGCCGCGGGTGCCCAATCCGGCCGCCAAGTGCATGGCGCCGGAGTCGTTGGCAATGACACCATCCACATTCTGCAGAACGCTCATCAGTTCATCCAGGCCAGTCCTGCCGGTCAAGTCCAGCGCCTTTGGGACAATGCGCTGAATCTGCTGCGCCAGATAGGTCTCCCTTGCAGTGCCGACCAGCACGACATTGCCGCCATGGTCAATATGCTCGCGGGCTACCATGGCGAAGTTTTCCGTTGGCCATTGTTTGGCGGGGCCAAAGGCCGCGCCGGGCGCGATGGCCAGCCATTTCTCGCGTCGCCGGATGCCGAAGGCGGTTGCTGCTTCAGGGGAGACTTCCAAGGGGGGCGAGTCTGGCGTGTAGGTGACTTTCCCGATGACGCTCATCAGTTCCAGATAGAAGGAAAGCTGATGCCATTTCCCTTCTCCTTCGCCGCGTTTCCAGGCGGGGAGACGGTCGGTCAGCAGCAACGAACGGAAATTCCCGGCACGGCCCAGGCGACGAGGAATGCGGCACCGCCAGAGGTCCCTGGCCGAACCGAAGGAATTCGGCAACACGATTCCCAGCCCGAAATGATGAATCTTGACCTCGGCGATCTCTAGAGACGACGGATGATGATCGGCGAAGGAGATGACCCCGTCAATCCAGGGGGCGGCTTTCCAGACGGGCACGAATGGCCGTGGAGTGAATACCCACAGCGGCACATCGGCGGGCAGGGCGCATTTCAGTTGCCAGGTGGCCGGCAGCGTCATCATCAGGTCGCCTAGCCAGTTGGTCGAGCGAATCAAAACGCCGTCCTGCCAATCGACCGGTGGCAACGCGGGTAGTTCGCGCTCAAATTTCTGGATATTCGGAGTGTATGGCATTGGAGTCTGGGTTTCCCCTATCGCTCGAAATCCCGCAGCAACCGTGATAGAGTGGCCCGCAGGTCTTTGCGTTCCACGATGGCGTCAATGAAACCATGCTTGAGGAGATATTCTGCGCGCTGAAAGCCCTCGGGGAGTTTCTCGTGAGTCGTCTGCTCAATCACGCGCTGGCCGGCGAAGCCGATGAGCGCCTGGGGCTCGGAGAGGATGATGTCTCCCAAGGAGGCGAAGGACGCGGTCACGCCGCCAGTGGTGGGATTGGTGAGGATGACAATCAGCGGAAGGCCCTCCTCGTCATGTCGCATGATGGCGCCGGAGGTCTTGGCCATCTGCATCAGGGAAAGTGCTCCCTCCTGCATGCGGGCGCCGCCGGAGGCGGTCACAATCACCAGCGGCAGTTCGCGTTTGGTGGTCCATTCCGCCAATCGCGTGATTTTCTCTCCGACGACGGATCCCATGCTTGCGCCCATGAAGCGGAAGTCCATCACTGCCAGACCATAACGACGTTGGTCTAAAAAGGCCTTTCCGACCACCACCGCCTCCGACATCTCCGTCTTCTGACGGGCCTCTTCGAGTTTGCGTGGATAGGAGCCATCGCCGGCGAAATTCAGCGGGTCGGTGGAGAAGAGGTTCCCGGCCATCTCCGTGAAGCCCTTTTTATCGGGATCCGTGAGCTGCTTGATGCGCTCTCGGGCGGTCAGCGGGTGGTAATGTCCGCAAGTCGGGCAAACCGAGAGATTCGCCTCCAGGGCGCGGCGGTAAACCACTTCGCCGCAAGCCGGGCATTTGGCCCACAAGCCTGCGGGAATTTCCGTACGCGAACCAGGCGCGGGCAAGTTGAACGAGGTCTGGGTGTCGTTGAAGTCCATTGAAGCGGAAGTTACAGTGGAGGCGGTACATTATGTAATGTAATCCCTGCCATACGACTTGTGCGGTGCCACGCACCGCAATTCCACTTGGCAAACTGCGGCTTGGCAGCCGCGGCGCACAGTTTTCTCATTCCTCATTCCTCAATTCTCAATTCCCCATGTGCCCCCATGCTGTAGTAGCCGATGTGTAGCGGGTCGGCTTCCATGCGTCCAAGAATCACATGATCTTGAACTTGGATGTCCAGGATTTGGCCAGCCAAAACCAGCGAACGGGTGATGTTCAAATCTTCAGGCGAGGGCTGGGGATTGCCAGAGGGATGGTTGTGACACAGCACAATTCGCTGGCATGCACATTGGATGGCACGTCGGAACACTTCGCGGGCATGGGCCAGCGAGCGGTCCAGCAGCCCCAGGGTAATGCGGTCCTCGCGTAGCACTTGGTTGCGCGTGTCCAGCAGGATCACATGAAATTCCTCCTGCGAAGAGTGTTGGATTCGCGTTCGCATGTATTGCGCCACCGAGCCAGGCGAATTGAGCACGGGGCGTTCGCCCAATGATGCCTCCATTAACCGACGGGCCAATTCGCAAGCCGCCACCAGTGTGATTGCCTTCGCCTCGCCAATCCCGCTGATTTGCTGAAACTCCTCCGGGATTGCGCTGGCCAATCTGGAAAGAGCACCTTCAAAATGTTGGAGCACCTGGTCGGCCAGCGTCAGGGCAGAATCCCCTTGTTTGCCGGTGCGTAGCAGAATCGCCAGCAGTTCCCGGTTGGATAGCGCCATCGCGCCTAGACGCATCAGCCGTTCGCGGGGACGTTCCGGCGCCGGCAGCTCCATAATCATTCGCTCAGTCATCATTGCCCTCCAGTTTTCCTCGTTTTGCTTCCAGATAATCTAAATTGCCAATGGCGCATGCACAAAAAAAGTCCAGATAGTCATAAAAATCCCATTGACGATGAGCAAAATTGCTTCGAGCGTTCAAATTGTGGGAAATGACCACGTCGCTTGAACCAATGCTCTTCTCCGACGGCACTTCATTGCCTAGCATTCTCCCTGGACCCATGGAGGGTGTCACCGCAGGAGCCTGGCTCAAAATCCTCACCCGTCACCGCTGGGCGGATGCCTGGTGGACGCCTTTTCTGCGCATTTCCACCGGCGTGCCGCGCCGGTCCCGTCTTTCAGCTTGGCTAGAACCCTACCTGGCGACGGGGCTGCCGGTGATTGCTCAAATCATGGGCGAGGATACTGCGCGTCTGGCGGAGACCGCACGGCGTCTGCACGAACTTGGCGCGGCGGCTGTCGATCTCAACTGTGCGTGTCCTAGCCCGGTGGTGGTGCGCAATCATGCTGGCGGAGAACGTCTGCGTCATCCGGAATGGATTGCCATGACGCTCCAGGCGATGAAATGCGCCGTCGGCACCGCGCCCGTGGGCGTGAAACTGCGGATGGGCTATGAGTCTTCTGCCGAATTTGCTTCAGGAATTGCTCCTGCTGTATGTTCGGCCCATCCCGATTTCGTGACGGTGCATTTTCGCACCGTTTTGGAACGCTACGACCGAGTGCCAGGAGGCTTGGCTAGATTGTCCGCCGCACGGGAAATGCTTCAGGGAATTCCCCTCATTGGTTCAGGGGACCTCTTTACGCCACAGGACGCCATTGCAATGCGCGAAAAGTGCGGCGTGGATGGCGTGGCGCCCGCTCGCGGAATGCTCGCCAATCCGCGGTTGCTGGTGGATATCAGGCAAGTCATGCGTGGGGAGACGCCGCCGCCCTTTACCAGCCAGGAAAAGGCCGCGTTGCTTGGCGAATTCGTGGCGCATGCACCACGTCATTTCCAGCTTCAGATGGCCGCGAACCTCTACGGCAAGAATTCTCCGGAGTTCAATGCCTTTCTGAAGAAGTAGTTGTTTTGAAAAACTTTGCCCTTTG
>JAFYIW010000234.1 GCA_017538465.1 Victivallales bacterium | reverse complement strand
GGGAGTGCCATCCGTTTTCTGGGGAGTGCCATCCGTTTTCTGGGGAGTGCCATCCGTTTTCTGGGGAGTGCCATCCGTTTTCTGGGGAGTGCCATCCGTTTTCTGGGGAGTGTTTTCCTCTGGGGCGTTATAGTCCAGCGTAAGGAAGGTGCGTTCTGGGTCGAACTGTTCCTTGAACTCAGGACGCGGCCAGCCGTTCTGTTCCCAGAGAGCGAAGAGCTGAACAAGCCCGGTCCCCAGCTTCTCGCCGATTTCCACTAATGCAAAGAGAGTGAAGAGCACATCGTTTCTGGCATCGCTGGTGCCACCAGCTATTGCAACATCTAGCGGGATGCGAAAAGCGCCTGGATTTGCAAATGTCACATGACGAAATCGTTTTTCAATGACAACTCCCTGACGCCCTGTGTAATCGGCATGAATGAGTGTGTTGGCGAGACACTCCCGAAGTGCCTTGTGGACAGGGGTGTCATCCACTCGTAATAACCTTTCATCCAACTTGAAAGGCATCTTGACATCTGAAAGCAGACGACTCACTACACGGAAGTAGAAGTCGAAGAGATTGCCACTGAAATTGACAGTGAGAGGGGAGACACGGTCGCTGTAGCGTGGGTTGTCATCCAATTTCTCACGATAATCGACGAAATAGTGTGGGCATTCATTCTGAATGGTATGGAAATCGCCAAACATCAGAACAGCGGCCAGCGTTGGACGAACAACGCCTTTTTCATCCCGTTTCGCAGCATTGTGGCGCACCAGAAATTCCTCATTGTCGGCATTGACCGTCAAGTCATCGGGACGGCATTGCCGAAATAGATTGCGGTATCTTTGCAGAGTTTCCTGATTTAAGTCGGCAATTGTCAATGTCTCTACAAGACGATGGTCGGCAGTCACACGGCACTTATCTCGAATCATCGCCTCCACAGCCTCCTCGCTGCAACGATAGTCGCCTTCGCCATTGCGTCTGTATGAACCCGTCATTGGATTGGCTCCTACATATACAGGCTTGTCCTCCCGCAATGCCCTGGGCACATCCACGACAACGACACTCTTGCCACCGCAATCGACGACATAGACGCAACGGTTGAAAAGGATGTTGGCGCTGATTTTTTGGCGATTGTTGGCGTTGTTCCATATCTCTTGCATCAACCTTTCGGCGTTTTTCACGCCCTGAACATGGTACTTGCCGTTTTCATCTTCTCTCACGCCAAGAAGAATGCTCCCGCCATCTGTGTTGGCAAATGCGGAATAACTCTCCCAAAATGAACGAGGCACTGCACTTTTTGCCTCCTTGAACTCGACCTTGTCAGTCTCAGGATTGGCTATCAGCCGCAATATATCATCAGCTGTAATCTTTTTCATAGCGTCTCCTCCGGTCTAACGGCCTTTTGAAGCAATTTTGCCAAATCCTTGTTGATGCTGACGTCGTCTAAGTCTGGCTCCTTGTCGAAGGGATTCTTGATGTAATAAGGTCCCTCGTAGGAATCGCCATCCACCAGGACAATGGCCAGGATGAACTTGTCCTTCTGGTTAATGGCAGAACAGATTTCGTTGCGGGTGACGGTAATGGTATCGGCGCCCTTGGCGCGTCCCTTGACTTCGATGTGCCTATCATCCTTCAAAGGCTCTCCTGGCTGGACAGGAATGTGTGCTGTGACATCCCATCCGCATTTGTCAGCAGAACGGTCTTCCACTGTATGCCCGAATGAGTGTTCCTTCTCCATGACGGCATTCATGGCCACCTGCTCGATGTGACTGCGTGCCTGTGCATCGGCGCAGAAGGGCCCCATGCCTGTCGCCTGGTTGAGCATGCCTTGTGGGATGACCAGGATGCCACCCAGAATGACTGGCGTTTTGGAGATGATGTGTCGCATTTGCTCCAGCTCCATTTCGCGTGCATGCAAACGAGCCGTCAGCATCTCGGCAGTTTGCTTTGCATTGATTGGCTGAACACGCGGCTGCTTGCCCGCCGCAACATCCTGTTGAAGCTGCACCATCCGATTGGACCAGTAGGTAATGCCTGCAACAAGACGTGAACGAACGGCTTCGTGAATCTTATCCACTTGCGCGATGCGTCGCTTGCTAACCTCGTCAAAATGCGTCTTTGCCATATTTGCGGATGCGTATTGGATGGCGACCTGTTCCAGATTGGCATTGAGCCAGGACTGCGTGCGAATGGAGTTTGCCAGTTCCAACGCTTTGGCAGACGGTTCGGTCAAATCCAGATGTGGCGCCCATCCTGCATTGCGTGCCGTGCCATCCGGCATGAGGCGTACGAACTGCATTCTGCGCGAAATCTGCTTTTCATTCTCACCTTCGCAGACACTATGGTCAATCATGAACAGCAGGGAAGGCGTGACGCCTTCATCCGTAGGATCAACCATGACTGTGCCTGGTTTCAGCAACTGGCGTTTGGTGACTAGTGTATAATCCAACAGCGAGGCCATCAAGGGATGCCCTGGATGGATAAAGGTCGCTTCCTGAGCCTCTGGTGAGGGCCGAATCTGGGATTTGTCAAAGCAGATGCGACCATATTTCCTAGCGATTGGCGTTCTGTTCACAGCCGTAACGCGACCGTTTTCACGGATATTCAAGGGAACATTCGGGATTTCGAAACGTCCATTCCCTTTGGGGCGGCATTCGCCGCCTGCGGCCTCAAATGCCGCCTTGAAAAAGGCACGTACAAAGCATGGCTGCAGCTTTCTTGCCTCCGCCAAATCCATCTCCTCCTTGATGGCGTAGAGCATGTCTGGCGTCATGGTCTGTTCAACGAGGGTGTTCCGCTTGATGATTTCCTTCAGGCGCTCCGTATCCAACGCAGAAGCGACCTTTTCGGTCATCCAGTTCTTCGCTTCTGGAGTCTTGCCACGGCGGATCGCCTCGACTATCAAATCTTTCAGCTCTGTTCCCTCGAACACATCACCGAGAATGTCGAATACACGTCCACCCAATGCCTTGCGCTCGTGCTCCAGCTTGGTGAAAAGCGTCATGAAGACATCGCCTTCGCGCGTTTCCGAGGCCACCATGTTCCAGAGATGGCATGTCTCCGTCTGACCAATGCGGTGGATACGCCCGAAGCGCTGTTCCAGTCGGTTGGGATTCCACGGCAGGTCATAGTTGATCATCAAATTGGATTTCTGCAAGTTGACGCCTTCGCCGGCTGCATCTGTGGCAATGAGCACCACCACGTCGGGATTGTTGCAGAAATCCTCCTGGATTTTCTTGCGGGTATCTCGATTGGTTCCACCATGAATCGTGCGTATGGCCTCTTGGCTGCCTAGCAGTCCTGCGATTTTGCCAGCAAGGTAGTTCAACGTGTCACGATGCTCTGTGAAGATGATTAGCTTCCGCATAGTGCCGTTGTCATTGTGCATCTCAGGACAACTCTGCAGCACTTCCGAGAGTTTCTGCCACTTGCAGTCGATGCCAGAAGAGACAATGCGTTCTGCCTCCAACTCCAGGGCAGCCAGGCTTTGAATCTCCTTCTCCAATTCGACGGCAGTCTCGGCAGCCGTGGAACGGTCGATGACCTTGTCCACAACTTCCTCGTATTCCTCTGAACTCAATTCGTCTTCTAAATCGTCCAAATTGGAAGGCAAATCCAGTTTTCTCTCTTGATACACGCTGTCCAGAGGACCATCTGATGATTTTTCCTCATCCAGCCGTTGTCCTCTGGCAACCAGTCTCATCTCGCGCAATTGCTTTTCCAGACGCTCTTTTCTGCGATGCAAAGATTGATGGATGGCCTCGGGACTGGATGCTAGACGACGTTGCAGCATGGTCAAGGCAAAGCCGACCTGGTGCTTTCGCTGTCCGTCAAGATTATCAGCCCGATTCATTTCTTCGCAGACATATTGGGTGACATGGGCATAAAGCTGTGCTTCAGCATCCGAAAGCTTATAGTTCAATGTGTAGGCTAAGCGTTCTGGGAAGAGACGAGTGCCGTCAAATTTCAGCAATTCCTCTTTAACCATGCGGCGCATGATATCAGAGACATCGAGTTTCGTGCTGTCCCTGCCATCCCCATAGAAGCGGTCCGAATCCAGAAGTGCCAGCCAGAGCTGGAAGTCCGCGTCTTTGCCATTATGGGGAGTTGCTGTCATCAGCAATAGATGACGTGTCCTGCTGCCCAAAAGCTCTCCCAATTTGTAGCGCTGCGTCTTTTCTGCCTTGTTGCCGAAATAGTGCGCGGAAAGCTTGTGGGCTTCATCCACGATGATAAGGTCCCATTGGGTAGCTTCCAATTTCTGCTGGAGCTCTTCTGAACGTGCTAACTGGTCCAATCGCGCAATAAGCAGATTTTCATCCAAAAAGTAGTTCCCAGTGGCAGAGTTCTCCTGCATCTCACGGCTGAAAAGCTTGAATTCGATGGTGAACTTCTCCCGCATTTCGTCCTGCCACTGTTCCGTAAGGGAGCCGGGAGCGACAATCAACACCCGCTGGGCATCAGCCCGCATCAGCAGTTCCTTGATGAGAAGCCCAGCCATGATGGTCTTGCCGGCGCCAGGGTCATCCGCCAGGACAAAGCGCAATGGCTGTTTTGGAAGCATTGCCTCGTAAACTGCAGATAGCTGGTGCGGCAGCGGTTCTATATTCGATGTATGGACCGCCATCATGGGATCAAAGGCAAATCCCATTTGTATTCGCAACGCTTCCAGTACTAATTTGAAATCTCTGCTTGGCGAATCGAAGGACCATGCAAGTCCTGCCTTAGCCAATGAGAGGGAAGGCTCGTCCTCCCGATAAACCATCCGTTCCTTGATACTGCCGTCAGAAAGCTTGTAGATGACGGACACGGCGTTTTCACCCACCATCTCTGCAACGCTGATGGTGGCGATTGCATTCGGAACTAGCCCGGCAATCTGGGAGCCGCGTTTGATGTCCTCAAGTTTCAGCATTATCGTTTTTCCTTCGCCTCAATAGTTTCTTTTTGCTGTCGCTCAAGCTCTTTTAGCCAAAGATCGATAGACTCTTTCCGAAACAGCCATTTCTTTCCAATCCGGACGGCTGGCATCTGTTTGGATTCTATCCAACGATAGATAGTATCTTTGCTGACGTTCAGATATTTTCCAACGTCTTCTACTTTCCATAGACTTTCGTCAGAACTCATTGCTTATTGCCCCTGCGTTACAGATTCAATCGACACGAAAACACTATAATATAAAGGGCATTTAGGGATTCACAAGCCAAAAATCGCCATTCTTTTCGTTTTTTTGCTACTGTGTTACTGATTATTACGACTTATTGCCGCAATAGAAGGTATGATTCTTGATGGTGAAAAATACAGAGTACTGGTTACAGTGACTATCATTCTGGCATATCAGCTTTCCCAATATTTCTTTGAAAAGTCTTCCAAAATGGTCCCTCAATACAAAAAAAGACCGAAAGCAAAACACTTCCGGCCTTTTCAGGAGCACCAATCGAGGTGGAATATTCTTTTCTACCGCAGTATTTCCAGGTAACGCTCCAGCCGCTGGTTCAGGTAGTTGGCAAAGAGCATGGCCATTGCATCTCGTTTCTTTCCGGAATGCCAGGCATCGAATGCCGCATAATACTTGGCACGGTCTGAGAACTTGATATCGATGGGTGGAAAACCGGCCTTCATCAATTCCAGATTGACCAGCAGGCGTCCGGTTCGCCCGTTGCCGTCGATGAAGGGATGGATGCCCTCGAACTCGATATGGAAGCGAGCCAGCCGTGACACCAGGTTTTCCCCAGAAGAAAGATATTCCTGCAGGAGCTGCTCCATTTTAGGCTGGATGAGATAGGGCTGGACAGGCTCGTGCAAGGCGCCGACAATACGCACGGGCACACGACGATAGACTCCACGATCCTCCGGCTTGTCGGAAAGCACCAGATAGTGAATCTGGCGGATGAGACTTTCCGTCAAGGGAGTTGGATTGCTGACCTGCTCGCAGATGAAGTCAAATGCCTGCCGATGCCCCACGGCCTCCAGATGGTCTTTCAGCGGCTTGGCGCCCACGGTCAGACCTTTCAGCACCAGGCTTGTTTCCTGCAACGTCAGAGTATTTCCCTCGATGGCATTTGAATTGTACGTGTATTCAATGACGAACTCCTCCCGCAGGCGTTCCAATTCCCCCTGAGTCAAAGGACGACAGGCATCCAGCTGGTGTTTCCTGGCCTCAATATCCTTCAACAGTACTGCGAGCGTACGCTTGGAGCGCATGTCTTCAGGTTTGGGAGTGTCATCAGGTATTTGCCAGCTGTGATTGACCATCGTCGCACCGGCGATGCGTCCAGAGCTGCATAGCAGGCGGACACGTCGTTCTGAAATCTTCCATTGTCTTGCGGCTTCTTCAATTGTCATCATCGTGAATCCTTGTATCGGAATGAAATCTTGTAATCGGTATAATATAATTAGCCAATCGGAATGTTTCAACTCCAATTTCACAAGTTTACCGGAGGCGCTGGCCTCCGGCTGGCTGCGGTTGGTTAGCGGACGGTGATTGCGATGCCTGTAGTCCAGTCGGCGTTGTGCATCCGGAAGCTCTCGTTCCCGACGGTCTGACGGCTGATGTCGAAGGTCGGGAACATCCGGCGGAGATTGTAGCGGATGCCGTGACCGTTTTCCGGCACTTCAAGCTCTCCCTGCTCGAACACAATCTGGTTTCCGGTGGTTCCGCTGATGTGGTACATGCTGTATTGGATTTTCATGTTGGCCTCCGTTTGGCTGGCTGTGGTAGGTCTCCCTCTCTGTACGCTGCTTAATTAAGCTCCAAACAAGTATTAAGCCAATCGCAAAGGCGTTTAACTCCAACTATTTCCGATAATTCTTCAGATTTGTTGGCCTTTGATTGGGAAACTGCCGAACTCCTGCCTTGCGGCTGGTTGTTGATTGGGTGGCTTACTCGACGATGATGAACTCCATGATTTTGGCGAGCGCCTCCTGGTATGAGTGGCTGGACGTGACTGCCTGCTTGAAGGGCTCGCAGAGGTCGCTCCGCCCGTTCCTCCGCAGGGCTCTCAGGACGATTCCAATCAGGTTGAAGATGTTGCCGTCCTGACCGATGAGCTTCACGTGGATGCCCGATTGCGTTTTCTTCTCGCTCATTTCGCCCCCCTTCAGGCCGATGCCCTTGAAGTTGCGGTCGCCATTGCGGACGGCCTTCATTTCGGCCTCCACCGCGTCCCTGTAGTCCGGCCTCTGGCGTTCCTTCTCCTTGCAGGCCATGCAGATGACGTGCGAATTGAACATGCTCATGGTCCTGCCTCCGTCGAGGCTCCCGCCGCACCTCTGGCAGCGTCTGGCTGTGAAGAATGGGTCGTGGCTCATTGCTTGTCCTCCTCGCCTTTGTCGATTGGCTGGCCATTGAAGATTGTAATCTGCTGGAAGTAGCATGGTCTTAGCGCTGAATCCAGCGGCTGCCAGTCCACGAACAGCCCTCCGGAATGGTCGAAGTACGGGCTGGCCAGGAGGTTGCTGTCCTTGTAGCGGAGGACGCGAAAGTCCTTCAGGACGAACAGGCGCATCTCGTGGATGTCCAGGAATGGCGTGTCCATCGCGGGCGGCGTCCCCATCGGGTAGAGCTGCTTGAGCACCTCCGTCCGTTTTTCTTCGGGGATGTCGTACTCCTGGTAGGTGATACCGTCGCTGCCAGTGAACTCCTTCAGCGGGTATGGCAACGGTGGCTGCCGGCCCATGATTTTCAGGCACATCTCCTTCTCACCCAGGCTCATCTCATGCTGTGTTCCTTGAATCATCATCGTGGTCTCCTATGGTTGTGGCCGGCGGGGGGTGCCGCCGGCCTGTGGTTGCTTACGCCTTCAGTAGCTTCAGCGCTTCCTGCTGCGCCTGCATGCGGTAGTCGGCGGCCTCGGCCTGGTGGAGTGTGTTCTGGAGCTCCTGGACCAGGGTGTCGAGCTCACCGAGCGCCAGGCGCAGGTTGCCGGGCCTCTCCGCGATGTTGGCGAGGAAGGCTTTCGCGTGCTCCTTCGCGCATTCGATTTGCTCCTTGATGGCGTCCTCGTTGATGCTGATGCTGTGCTCCAGGTAGGCTTCCTTTTCGTGGTTCGTCATGTCTATCTCCTTGCGGCTGTTTGGGGTGCGTACAGCTTGTTCTGTACGCTGCCTAATTAAGCGCCAAACAACTTTATATCCAATCGCTTAGGCGATAAAATACGAATAAAATTCAGTTATTTCGCCTTTCCTCGACCTATTGAGGAATGAATATCTTGTGGAGCTCGCATAGATGGCAGAGCATAAGCGGCCTGATTAAGAAAAAGTCCCACGCCATCCCCGACCAAAATGGTCCTTTTAGGAAATATAGAGGGTAGGAAGTGAAGATTCGGGGGCACTGGCAATGACGGAACATTCTTCGCAAAGGTTGGAACAGCACTTTTTTTGACGAAAAAAGCACTTTTTCTCAAGATGGGGTGACTATTGACTGTCGAATTTCGATTAACGACAGTGGACAGCCAGGTTCCCTGTTGCTGCTCTCATCCCTTTAGTGTAATGACCAGTGATAAAAGAAGTTTTTGCCCATGCGTGTGCGGATCTCACTTTTTTTAACGGGAAAGTAGACTGATGGCAACAAAACCAGGCAACGAAGACAGGGCTCCACGACAGTCTTGGAACTGGAAATGGAGCAGCAAATTAAAAAAATGCGAAAAATCTTGGCCAGCCCCCCTGTTTTTTTTGAATACGTAAGTGAGAAGAAAATTGCGCATGGTGGTGACTTCTGCCCCTCTGATTTCTCTTTACATATAGTGAGAGGTGCGACTTCGATGGCTTATGCCCATAAGGACCGGAGGCACGTCTCCTTGATTCCAGGCAACACCAAAACCGAATGGAGGCAACGAAATGACAAAGACATAGATTGACAGACAGAAGCCCTGGACCTTGATTCAAGGTCCAGATTACTTGTTCCAGTAACATTCCAAGAGAAACAACATGACACAAGGAATTCAACATCAGACAACAACAAAGAAAAAAAGCGGCATGACAGACCGCGACGAACTCATTCGCGCACTGCGGCTGCTGTTCGTCGCTGGGGATGTGTTTGAAATCCGCGTCCTGAAGGCCGTCACAGCCGGCTACCAGCGGCCACACACGGAATCAGGCTACTTCGACTACGAGCACATCCCGCAGGCGGCGGACGCCATTGCGAAGCTCCGCAGCTACGCCGGAGCATACGTGACGCTGAACCCAGTGGACTCCGACCTGCTGGCCAGGGCGTGCAACCGCATCGGTCCAGCCGAGCAGAACTCCACCACATCCGACGCCGACACGGTCGTCCGGCGATGGCTGCCCGTCGATTGCGACGCCGTGCGCAAGAGCAACATCTCCAGCACCGACGAGGAGCACGAGACAGCGCTCTCCCTGGCACGCGACATCCGCAAGGGACTCGTCAGCCTCGGCTGGCCGGAGCCCGTCATGCTGGATTCAGGCAACGGCGCACAGATGCTCTTCCGCATCGACCTTCCCGCGAAGGACGACGGCCTGGTCCAGAAGGCCAT